>NZ_RJPI01000009.1:0-98333 GCF_003943385.1 Streptococcus oralis | reverse complement strand
TGAATCAGCAAGCACAAGCGCAAGCAACAGTGCATCAACGTCTGACTCAGCAAGCAAGTCTGCTTCAGAATCAGCAAGCACAAGTGCAAGCAACAGTGCATCAGCGTCAACAAGCGCATCTGTATCTGATTCAACAAGCGTAAGCAATAGCATTTCTGCTTCAATCAGTGCTTCAGAATCAGCAAGTACAAGTGCAAGCAACAGTGCATCAGCATCAACAAGCGCATCAGTATCTGATTCAACAAGCTTGAGCAACAGCATCTCTGCTTCAATCAGCGCTTCAGAATCAGCAAGCACAAGCGTAAGCAACAGTGCTTCAACATCTGACTCAGCAAGCAAGTCTGCGTCTGAATCAGCAAGTACAAGCGCAAGCAACAGTGCCTCAGCGTCAACAAGCGCATCTGTATCAGATTCAACAAGCGTAAGCAACAGCATTTCTGCTTCAATCAGTGCATCAGAATCAACAAGCACAAGTGCAAGCAACAGTGCTTCAACATCTGACTCAGCAAGCAAGTCTGCCTCAGAATCAGCAAGTACAAGTGCAAGCAACAGTGCCTCAGCGTCAACAAGCGCATCAGTATCTGATTCAACAAGCTTGAGCAACAGCATCTCTGCTTCAATCAGCGCTTCAGAATCAGCAAGCACAAGTGCAAGCAACAGTGCCTCAGCGTCAACAAGCGCATCTGTATCTGATTCAACAAGCGCAAGCAACAGCGAGTCTGCATCACGTAGTGCCTCAGCTTCAGCATCAACAAGCTTGAGCAACAGCATCTCTGCTTCAATCAGCGCTTCTAACTCAGCAAGCACAAGCGTAAGCAACAGTGCCTCAGCGTCAACAAGCGCATCTGTATCTGATTCAACAAGCGCAAGCAACAGCGAGTCTGCATCACGTAGTGCCTCAGCTTCAGCATCAACAAGCTTGAGCAACAGCATCTCTGCTTCAATCAGCGCTTCTAACTCAGCAAGCACAAGCGTAAGCAATAGCGAGTCTGCATCACGTAGTGCCTCAGCTTCAGCATCAACAAGCTTGAGCAACAGCATCTCTGCTTCAATCAGTGCTTCTGAATCAACAAGCTTGAGCAACAGCATCTCTGCTTCAATCAGTGCATCTGAATCAGCAAGCACAAGCGTAAGCAATAGCGAGTCTGCATCACGTAGTGCCTCAGCTTCAGCATCAACAAGCTTGAGCAACAGCATCTCTGCTTCAATCAGTGCTTCTGAATCAACAAGCTTGAGCAACAGCATCTCTGCTTCAATCAGCGCTTCTAACTCAGCAAGCACAAGCGCAAGCAACAGTGCTTCAGCGTCAACAAGCGCATCTGTATCTGATTCAACAAGCTTGAGCAACAGCATCTCTGCTTCAATCAGTGCATCTGAATCAGCAAGCACAAGTGCAAGCAACAGCGAGTCAGCATCACGTAGTGCTTCAGCTTCAGCATCAACAAGTTTGAGCAACAGCATCTCTGCTTCAATCAGTGCATCTGAATCAGCAAGCACAAGCGCAAGCAACAGTGCCTCAGCGTCAACAAGCGCATCTGTATCAGATTCAACAAGCTTGAGCAACAGCATCTCTGCTTCAATCAGTGCATCTGAATCAGCAAGCGTAGCGAATGCATCAGCAAGCGAGTCTGCATCAGTAAGCACAAGCGTAAGCGCAAGTCAATCAGCTTCAGCAAGCGTAGCGAATGCATCAGCAAGTGACTCTGCATCAGTAAGCACAAGCTTGAGCAACAGCATCTCTGCTTCAATCGGTGCTTCTAATTCAGCAAGCAATGCTGGAGGAAATGAATCAACTTCAACCAGCGCATCATTGAGTACAAGCGTAAGCGATTCTGCATCTGTAAGCACTAGCGTAAGCACAAGTCAATCAGCTTCAGCCAACGCAAGCAAGACACCAACACCAGGTGGAGGCTTCCACTCAGCAAGTACAAGCACTGGCCCAGGTAGTGTATCAAATTCAGGAACTGCAAGCGATTCAGCTTCACACAGTGTGTCTGTAAGTACATCATTGAGCGATAGTGCAAACGCCTCAGCTAGCTTGTCTGACAGTGCTTCAATCTCAAGTGCATTGAACCACTCACAAGCTCCTGCACAACAACCTGCTGGACCAGGACATTCAAACGGTAGAAGACTTCCAAATACAGGAACTGCAAGTAACCAATTTGCTGGTCTTGGATTAGGAGTAGCTGCCTTGGCAACTGCCTCTCTTATTGGCAAGAAGAAGAAATCAGCAGCTTCTGAAATGGACCTAGAGGACTAAGTTTCAGGAACTGTCTAGAATGGAGTGCTTGTTCCCATTCTAGTGTTTGAAATAAGAACCCCAGATAGCCTNAGGCTATCTGGGGTTTGTTTGTGGGTTCATTTTTAATCTATAGGCCTTTTTAGTTCTTTCTGTCTACCTTTTTTGTTATACTAGTAGGAGTGATTATCTATAGAAAGTTTATGGGAGGCTGTTACTAAAAGCCTAGAAAAGGAAGAGCAGATTTTTCTCCCATAATGGTGAAAAAGTCTTATGTCTCAATCTTATATCAATGTTATCGGAGCAGGTTTGGCAGGGTCTGAAGCTGCTTACCAAATCGCAGAACGTGGTATTCCAGTTAAACTTTATGAAATGCGTGGTGTCAAATCAACTCCTCAGCACAAAACAGACAATTTTGCTGAGTTGGTTTGTTCCAATTCCCTGCGTGGGGATGCTTTGACCAATGCAGTTGGGCTTCTCAAGGAAGAAATGCGTCGCTTGGGTTCTGTTATCTTGGAGTCTGCTGAGGCTACACGTGTTCCTGCTGGTGGAGCCCTTGCGGTGGACCGCGATGGTTTCTCTCAAATGGTGACCGAAAAAGTGGCCAATCATCCCTTGATTGAAGTGGTCCGTGATGAGATTACAGAATTGCCGACCGATGTTATTACAGTTGTCGCTACTGGTCCTTTGACCAGCGATGCTCTAGCTGAAAAGATTCATGCCCTTAATGACGGTGATGGATTCTATTTCTACGACGCGGCGGCGCCTATTATCGATGTCAATACTATCGATATGAGCAAGGTCTATCTCAAGTCTCGTTATGACAAGGGAGAGGCGGCCTACCTCAATGCTCCAATGACCAAGCAAGAGTTTATGGATTTTCATGAAGCCTTGGTTAATGCGGAAGAAGCACCGCTGAATTCCTTTGAAAAAGAAAAGTACTTTGAAGGATGCATGCCAATCGAAGTCATGGCTAAGCGTGGCATTAAAACCATGCTCTATGGACCGATGAAGCCAGTCGGTCTGGAGTATCCAGACGACTATACAGGCCCTCGAGATGGAGAGTTCAAAACACCGTATGCAGTTGTCCAGCTTCGTCAGGACAATGCAGCTGGTAGCCTCTACAATATCGTCGGTTTCCAGACCCACCTCAAATGGGGAGAACAAAAGCGTGTCTTCCAAATGATTCCGGGTCTTGAAAATGCTGAGTTTGTTCGTTATGGTGTCATGCACCGCAATTCTTACATGGATTCACCAAATCTTCTCGAACAGACTTACCGTTCTAAGAAACAACCCAATCTCTTCTTTGCTGGCCAGATGACGGGTGTGGAAGGCTATGTTGAGTCAGCGGCGTCAGGCTTAGTTGCGGGAATTAACGCGGCTCGACTCTTCAAGGGTGAAAGTGAAGCTATCTTCCCAGAGACAACAGCGATTGGAAGTCTGGCTCATTACATCACTCACGCTGATAGCAAACATTTCCAACCAATGAACGTCAATTTCGGGATTATCAAGGAATTGGGAGGCGAGCGTATCCGTGATAAGAAGGCTCGTTATGAAAAAATTGCAGAGCGTGCCCTTACCGACTTAGAGGAATTTTTAACGGTCTAATTTTTTTGAAAGAATTGCTCATGATACTATAAAAATCTTAGAAATTGTGATAAAATAGGTAGGATAAAAAAAGGAGAGTAAAAATGGCTAACCCCAAGTATAAACGTATTTTAATCAAGTTATCAGGTGAAGCCCTTGCCGGTGAACGTGGCGTAGGGATTGATATCCAGACAGTTCAAAAAATCGCAAAAGAGATTCAAGAAGTTCATAGTTTAGGTATCGAAATTGCCCTTGTTATTGGTGGAGGAAATCTCTGGCGTGGAGAACCTGCTGCAGAAGCAGGAATGGACCGCGTTCAGGCAGATTACACAGGAATGCTTGGGACTGTGATGAATGCTCTTGTAATGGCAGATTCATTGCAACAAGTTGGTGTCGATACGCGTGTTCAAACAGCTATTTCTATGCAACAAGTGGCAGAGCCTTACGTACGTGGACGTGCCCTTCGTCATCTTGAAAAAGGCCGTATCGTTATCTTTGGTGCCGGAATTGGTTCACCTTACTTCTCAACAGATACAACAGCGGCCCTTCGTGCAGCTGAAATTGAAGCGGATGCCATCCTTATGGCTAAAAATGGCGTAGATGGTGTTTACAATGCCGATCCTAAGAAAGACAAGACAGCCGTTAAGTTTGAAGAATTGACTCACCGTGATGTTATCAATAAAGGTCTTCGTATCATGGACTCAACAGCTTCAACCCTCTCAATGGACAACGACATTGACTTGGTTGTCTTTAACATGAACCAACCAGGCAACATCAAACGTGTCGTATTTGGTGAAAATATCGGAACAACAGTTTCAAACAATATCGAAGAAAAGGAATAAGAAAATTATGGCTAACGCAATTGTAGAAAAAGCTAAAGAGAGAATGACCCAGTCTCACCAATCACTTGCTCGTGAATTTGGTGGTATCCGTGCTGGTCGTGCCAACGCAAGCTTGCTAGACCGTATCCACGTAGAATACTATGGAGTCGAAACTCCTCTTAACCAAATCGCTTCAATTACCATTCCAGAAGCGCGTGTTTTGTTGGTAACGCCATTTGACAAGTCTTCATTGAAAGACATCGAACGTGCCTTGAACGCTTCTGATCTTGGTATTACACCAGCTAATGACGGCTCTGTGATTCGCTTGGTTATCCCAGCTCTTACAGAAGAAACTCGTCGTGACCTTGCTAAAGAAGTGAAGAAGGTTGGTGAAAGTGCTAAAGTGGCTGTCCGCAATATCCGTCGCGATGCTATGGATGAAGCTAAAAAACAAGAAAAAGCAAAAGAAATCACTGAAGACGAATTGAAGACTCTTGAAAAAGATATTCAAAAAGTAACAGACGATGCTGTGAAACACATCGACGACATGACTGCCAATAAAGAAAAAGAAATCTTGGAAGTCTAAAAATAAACAGAAAAACTCAGTTGGCATTGCTGGCTGAGTTTTATTCGAAAGAAGGAAATATGAATACAAATCTTGCAAGTTTTATCGTTGGACTTATCATCGATGAAAATGACCGTTTTTACTTTGTGCAAAAGGATGGTCAAACTTATGCTCTTGCTAAGGAAGAAGGCCAACACACAGTAGGGGATACAGTCAAAGGTTTTGCCTATACCGATATGAAGCAGAAACTCCGCTTGACCACTCTAGAAGTGACTGCCACTCAGGACCAATTTGGTTGGGGAACGGTAACGGAAGTTCGTAAGGACTTGGGTGTTTTTGTCGATACCGGTCTACCTGATAAGGAAATCGTTGTGTCACTCGATATCCTCCCTGAGCTCAAGGAACTCTGGCCTAAGAAGGGCGACAAACTTTACATCCGTCTTGAAGTGGACAAGAAAGACCGAATTTGGGGGCTCTTGGCGTATCAAGAAGATTTCCAACGTCTGGCTCGTCCTGCCTACAACAACATGCAGAACCAAAACTGGCCAGCAATTGTTTACCGTCTCAAGCTGTCAGGGACCTTTGTCTATCTGCCAGAGAATAACATGCTTGGTTTCATTCACCCAAGTGAGCGTTACGCAGAGCCACGTTTGGGGCAAGTGTTAGATGCGCGTGTCATCGGTTTCCGTGAAGTGGACCGTACTCTTAATCTCTCGCTCAAACCACGTTCTTTTGAGATGTTGGAAAATGATGCTCAGATGATTTTGACTTACTTGGAAAGCAATGGCGGTTTCATGACCTTAAATGATAAGTCCTCCCCTGAAGATATCAAGGCAACCTTTGGTATCTCTAAAGGTCAATTCAAGAAAGCACTCGGTGGCTTGATGAAGGCTGGTAAAATCAAGCAAGACCAGTTTGGGACAGAGTTGATTTAGGTCTTATAGACATGAAAAAGAAACTTGAAGAAATGAGTTTAGAGGAACTCTGGCAACTTTTTCCTATTTTTCTAGTAGAGCACAAGTCAGAGTGGAAAGACTGGTATGAATCGGAAAAAGAAAATCTGAAAAAAATATTAGGTGCAAATGTTATTAAAAGAATAGAACATATCGGTAGCACTGCTATCCCTAATATTTGGGCTAAGAACATCGTTGATATTCTGCTAGAAGTAGGTAGAATAGAGGATTTAGTAAGAGATAGGGATTTATTGGTGAAGAATGGTTGGCTAGTGATGTCGGAGAGTCCTAACAGGATTTCGCTAAATAAAGGCTATACAGAGCAGGGATTTGCTGAGAAAGTTTTTCATCTACATTTGCGACTGATGGGAGATCATGACGAGATTTATTTTAGAGATTATCTCTGCCAGCATCCAGATATCGCCCAAGCGTATCAGGAATTAAAACTAAATTTATGGAAAAAATTTGAACACAATCGTGATGCCTATACAGGTGCGAAAACAGATTTTATAAACCACTACGTATCAGAGGCTAAGTCCAGTAATTTTCAAGAATCAGAAAAGTGTCATCAAAAAACTCTTGATAGGAGAAAGAATTGAGAAAATCATTTTACACTTGGCTCATGACTGAGCGCAATCCTAAAAGTAATAGCCCCAAAGCCATCTTGGCAGACCTCGCTTTTGAGGAGTCAGCCTTCCCAAAACACACGGATGATTTTGATGAGGTGAGTCGCTTTTTGGAGGAGCATGCCAGCTTCTCTTTTAACCTAGGAGACTTTGACGCCATCTGGCAAGAATACTTAGAACACTAGAGACAATGAGATGAGGCTAGTATTTTATTGTTCTCTTTGCTATAATAAAAAGAAATAAACGGATTAGAGAGGTTCTTTATTTGAAGGAACATTCAATAGACATTCAACTGAGTCATCCAGATGACCTGTTTCATCTTTTTGGTTCCAATGAGCGCCATCTTCGTTTGATGGAAGAAGAGCTCGATGTTGTGATTCATGCCCGTACGGAGATTGTCCAGGTTTTGGGAGAAGAGACTGCCTGTGAGGAAGCCCGTCAGGTTATTCAGGCTTTGATGGTCTTGGTGAATCGAGGAATGACGGTTGGCACGCCAGATGTGGTAACTGCGATTAGTATGGTCAAAAACGATGAAATCGACAAGTTTGTCGCCCTTTACGAAGAAGAAATCATCAAGGACAATACAGGGAAGCCTATCCGTGTCAAAACATTGGGTCAAAAACTTTATGTGGACAGTGTCAAACAGCATGATGTAACTTTTGGTATTGGACCTGCAGGGACAGGGAAGACATTCCTTGCAGTGACTTTGGCTGTGACAGCCCTTAAACGTGGGCAGGTCAAGCGAATTATCCTAACTCGTCCAGCAGTGGAAGCAGGAGAGAGTCTTGGATTTCTTCCGGGTGATCTCAAGGAGAAGGTGGACCCTTACCTTCGACCTGTTTATGATGCCTTGTATCAGATTCTCGGCAAAGACCAAACGACCCGTCTCATGGAGCGTGAAATTATCGAAATCGCTCCCCTTGCCTACATGCGTGGTCGGACCTTGGATGATGCCTTTGTCATTCTGGATGAGGCGCAAAATACGACCATCATGCAGATGAAGATGTTCTTGACTCGTTTAGGTTTTAATTCTAAGATGATTGTCAATGGAGATATCAGTCAGATTGACCTACCGCGAAATGTCAAGTCTGGTTTGATTGATGCTCAAGAAAAGCTCAAGAACATTCACCAGATCGACTTTGTTCATTTTTCAGCTAAGGATGTGGTTCGCCATCCAGTTGTCGCTCAGATTATCCGAGCCTATGAACCAGCTCCAGTTAAAAATGAAGAGAAGAACGAAGAAACAGAATAGCAAAAAAGAGCAGTTTCATCTGAACTGCTCTTTATCGTATCTGTGTTAACTAGTTAATGTCTTTAGACAAGTTCATCAATCGAAGTGTAATCCTTATCTAGCCCTTGGGCAACTGGAAGACTAGTCAAGTAACCTTGGTAAGTTGTCACTCCTTCACGTAAGCCTTGATCTTCAGTGATTGCTTTTTGGAATCCCTTGTCAGCTAAAGCTTCGATATAAGGAAGGGTGACATTAGTTAGGGCGATGGTTGAAGTACGAGCTACCGCGCCAGGGATGTTGGCAACAGCATAGTGGAGCACCCCATGTTTTTCATAGACGGGCTCATCGTGCGTGGTCACACGGTCAGCTGTCTCGATAACGCCACCTTGGTCAACGGCAACGTCAACGATGACAGAGCCTGGACGCATTTGTTTGACCATCTCATCTGTCACCAGTTTTGGTGCCTTGGCACCAGGGATGAGAACTGCACCAATCACCACATCAGCATCTTTCACGCTTGCTTCGATATTGAATGAATTGGACATAAGAGTTTGGATTTGGTTTCCGAAGACTTCTTCTAGAACTGAGAGACGCTTCGCACTGATATCTAAAATAGTCACTTGAGCACCGAGTCCCAAGGCGATGCGGGCAGCATGTGTACCAACGACACCGCCACCGATGATGGTTACTTTTCCTTTTGGAACACCCGGTACACCACCAAGTAGGACACCAGAGCCGCCAGCTTGTTTGGTAAGGAAGTGAGCACCGATTTGAACTGCCATACGACCGGCAACCTCACTCATTGGAACGAGGAGTGGTAGGTGACCTAGGGAGTCACGGACAGTCTCATAGGCAATTCCTGTTGTTTTTGCTGCTAGCATGGCATCTGCTAACTCTGGAGCAGCAGCCATGTGCAAGTAAGTGAAGAGGAGAAGATCATCTCGCAAATAGCCATATTCAGAAGCTAGTGGTTCTTTTACTTTCACGACTAACTCAGCTGCCCAAGCTTCAGCAGCAGTAGCGACAATCTCAGCACCTTGCTTTTGATAGTCCGCATCAGTAAATCCTGAACCGAGACCAGCATTTGTTTCGATGAGGACATGATGCCCACGGGTGATCAAACTGTGGACGCCAGCAGGAGTGAGGGCAACGCGGTTTTCATTGTTCTTAATTTCTTTTGGAATTCCGATTAACATAGAGATAACCTACCTTTCAATTGACGGTATTGTTTTAGTTGTCACATTCCAGTTCATAAATGAAAAATGTGATGGTTTTATTGTATATGAAACCGCTTCAAAAATCAAGAAAAACTTGTCATCCAAATTTATTTATGCTAGACTAGTGAGAATCAAGCTCTAATGGAGGAAAAAGTATGGAATCAATATTTGTGAAATTTGCTCAGTATCCATCAATAGAAACGGAGCGTTTATTGCTCCGACCTGTAACCTTGGACGATGCAGAAGCTATGTTTGAGTACGCCTCAGACAGAGAAAATACACGCTACACTTTTCCAACAAATCAAAGCTTAGAAGAAACCAAGAACAACATCGCTCAGTTCTACTTGGCTAATCCCTTGGGACGGTGGGGAATCGAACTAAAAAGCAATGGCAAGTTTATCGGAACCATTGACTTGCACAAGATCGATACTGTTCTTAAGAAGGCAGCCATTGGCTACATTATCAATAAAAAATATTGGAATCAAGGATTGACGACAGAAGCCAATCGTGCTGTGATTGAACTGGCTTTTGAGAAGATTGGAATGAACAAGTTGACTGCCCTTCATGACAAAGACAATCCCGCATCAGGAAAGGTCATGGAGAAATCAGGTATGCGTTTTTCCCACGAAGAACCCTATGCCAGAATGGATAATAAAGAACCAGGTCGAATTATCACAAGGGTTCATTATGTCTTGACTAAGGAAGACTATTTTGCAAATAAATAAGCAGTTGAAAAGATTTTTCGACTGTTTTTTCTTTCTCTTGCGAATAACTTAAGAGAGGAGAAAATATGGAAGCAATTATCGAGAAAATCAAAGAGTATAAAATCATTGTCATCTGTGCTGGTCTAGGTTTGGCCTTGAGCGGATTTTTCCTACTAAAGCCAACTTCACAAACATCTGTGAAAGAAACAAACTTGCAAGCTGAAGTTTCGGCCGTTTCAAAGGATTCATCGTCTGAAAAAGAAGTGAAAAAGGAGGAAAAGGAAGAATCTCCTGAACAAGATCTAATAACAGTAGATGTCAAAGGTGCTGTTAAATCGCCAGGAATTTATGATTTACCAGTAGGGAGTCGTGTTCACGATGCCGTTCAGAAGGCGGGTGGATTGACAGAAGAAGCAGACAGCAAGTCGCTTAATCTAGCACAGAAAATCAGTGACGAGGCTCTTGTCTATGTTCCAACTAAGGGAGAAGAAGCAGTTAGTCAGCAGGCTGGCTCTGGAACGACTCCTTCGACAAGTAAAGAAAAGAAGGTTAACCTCAATAAGGCCAGTCTGGAAGAACTCAAGCAGGTCAAAGGATTGGGAGGAAAAAGGGCTCAGGACATTATCGACCATCGTGAGGCAAATGGCAAATTCAAGTCGGTAGATGAATTAAAGAAAGTCTCTGGTATTGGCGCTAAGACCATAGAAAAGCTAAAAGATTATGTCACAGTGGATTAAGAATTTCCCTATCCCCCTAATCTATCTGAGTTTTCTGTTACTCTGGCTTTACTATGCCATTTTTGGAGTGTCCCATCTCGCACTGCTAGGTTTTGTTTTTTTGCTTGTCTGTCTCTTTTTCCAATTTTCTTGGAAATCGAGTGGAAAAGTTCTAGCGATTTGTGGAGTTTTTGGTTTTTGGTTTCTGTTTCAAAACTGGCAACAGACACAAGCTAGTCAGAACCTATTGGATTCTGTTGAGAGGGTACGGATTTTGCCTGACACTATTAAGGTCAATGGAGATAGTCTGTCCTTTCGGGGTAAGGCTGACGGCCGTACCTTCCAAGTTTACTATAAACTCCAGTCTGAGGAGGAGAAAGAGCTCTTTCAGGCCTTGACAGACCTTTATGAGATTGAACTAGAAGGAAAAGTCTCTGAGCCTGAAGGGCAGAGAAATTTTGGTGGATTTGACTACCAAGCCTATCTGAAAACTCAAGGGATTTACCAGACACTGACTATCAAGAGCATCCAGTCACTTAAACAGGTTAGCAGTTGGGAAATAGGTGAAAATTTATCAAGTTTACGTCGAAAGGCTATTGTTTGGATCAAGACGCACTTTCCAGATCCTATGCGTAATTATATGACGGGCCTTCTGTTAGGACATCTGGATACGGACTTTGAGGAGATGAATGAGCTCTATTCCAGTCTTGGAATTATCCATCTCTTTGCCTTGTCGGGTATGCAGGTGGGCTTCTTTATGGATGTCTTTAAGAAATTTCTCTTACGATTGGGCTTGACCCAAGAAAAGTTGAAGTGGCTGACCTATCCCTTTTCCCTTATCTATGCAGGTCTGACAGGATTTTCAGCTTCGGTCATTCGCAGTCTCTTACAAAAGTTACTGGCCCAACATGGCGTTAAGGATTTGGATAACTTCGCCTTGACGGTGCTTGTCCTCTTTATCATCATGCCTAACTTTTTCCTAACTGCAGGAGGAGTCTTGTCCTGCGCCTACGCTTTTATCCTGACCATGACTAGCAAAGAAGGGGAGGGGCTCAAGGCTGTTGCCAGAGAAAGTCTGGTCATTTCCTTGGGAATATTGCCCATTCTATCCTTCTATTTTGCAGAATTTCAACCTTGGTCTATCCTTTTGACCTTTGTCTTTTCCTTTCTGTTTGATGTGGTCTTCTTACCGCTTTTGTCCATCTTATACATTCTGTCTTTTGTTTACCCAGTCACTCAGTTTAACTTTGTCTTTGAGTGGTTGGAGGGCGTCATTCGCTTGGTATCGCAGCTGGCAAGCAGACCTCTGGTCTTTGGTCAACCCACCGCGTGGCTGTTGATTCTTCTCTTAGTTTCATTAGCCTTGGTCTATGACATGAGAAAACACATCAAAAGACTAGCAGGATTCAGTCTCTTTATTGTGGGGCTCTTTTTCCTTATCAAGCATCCACTGGAAAATGAAATTACCATGCTGGATGTTGGGCAAGGTGAAAGTATTTTCCTACGGGATGTAACTGGTAAAACCATTCTCATAGATGTGGGAGGCAAGGCAGAATCTGATAAGAAAATCGAAAAATGGCAAGAAAAGGCGACGATCAGCAATGCCCAGAGAACCTTGATTCCCTATCTTAAAAGTCGCGGAGTAGCTAAGATTGACCAGCTGATTTTGACCAGTACAGACAAGGAACATGTTGGTGATTTGCTAGAGGTGACCAAGGCTTTCCGTGTCGGGGAAATTTTAGTATCAAAAGGAAGTCTGACACAGAAGAAATTTGTAGCAGAACTAGAAGCAAGCCAAACCAAGGTGCGCAGTGTGACAGCAGGGGAGAACTTGCCGATTTTTGGAAGTCAGTTAGAAGTCCTATCTCCAAGGCAGATTGGAGATGGGGATCGTGATGGTTCCCTGGTTCTTTATGGAAAACTCTTGGATAAGCACTTTCTCTTCACAGGAAATTTGAAAGAGAAGGGAGAGAAGGATCTTCTAAAGCAATATTCTGACTTAGAGGTGGATGTCTTGAAAGCAGGCCAACATGGTTCTAAAACCTCATCAAATCCAGCTTTTCTAGAAAAACTCAAACCAGAAATTACACTCATCTCAGTTGGAAAGAACAATCGTGTGAAGCTCCCCCATCAGGAAACCTTGACACGACTGGAATTCATCAAGAGTAAGATTTACCGAACTGACCAGCAAGGGGCTATCCGCTTTACAGGGTGGAATAGTTGGCGAATTGAAACGGTTCGTTAGGAAGAAAAGATGTTATATATTAGTAAAATAAACTAAAAATCTGTTGCATAATAATGAGAAAAGCGATATAATGAAAGTGTTTTCAATAGTAATGATATAAAGGCAATGAAAAATCAGAAAAAGTTATCGGTATGATTGGAATACCGCTTGGAAGTTTAGTATGAATTACCACGGACGTAAATATGTAAACATTCCAAGATGGTTTGCTTATTACTCTATAATGACTAAAAAGTTGGTCTGATTTGCATTCTGTTCGCTATGAGGTCATTAACTACTAGACAGGAAACTATCAATCGTTAAAGAGTGAGAAAAAGGAGGGCTGGATATGTTAACTCTTACTCATGTTACCTTAAAAACGCGACAAGTCATCTTGCAAGATGCGGATTTCACCTTTAAAAAAGGTAGGATTTATGGCCTTCTTGCTATCAATGGCTCTGGAAAGACGACCCTGTTCCGAGCTATGAGCAAGCTGCTTCCCCTTAGTAGTGGACATATCGCAGCCCCTCCTTCTTTGTTTTATTATGAGAGCGTTGAATGGCTGGATGGAAACTTAAGTGGGATGGACTACCTTCGTCTCATAAAAAAAAATCTGGAAGTCAGACCTGAACTTAAGGGATGAAATAGCCTACTGGGAAATGTCTGACTATATCAGCCTTCCCATCCGCAAGTATTCCTTAGGGATGAAGCAACGCTTGGTGATTGCCATGTATTTCCTCAGTCAGGCGAAATGCTGGCTCATGGATGAGATAACAAATGGCTTAGATGAGTATTATCGACAGAAGTTTTTTGATAGGCTGGCACAAATCGATAGAAAAGAACAGCTGGTTCTTTTGAGTTCCCACTACAAAGAGGAGTTAATGGAGATTTGCGATAGCATCGTAACCATTCATCAGGGGAAGATAGAAGAGGTTCCGTTATGAAAGATATTAGCCTATTTTTATTAAAGAAAGTTTTCAAAAGTCGTTTAAACTGGATTATCTTAGCTTTATTTGTATCTGTACTCGGTGTCACCTTTTATTTCAATAGTCGGACTGCAAACTCAGTCAGTTTGGAGAATCGATTGGAAACTCGTATTGCAGCCAACGAGAGGGCTATCAATGAAAATGAAGAGAAGCTCTCTCAAATGTCTGACACCAGCTCGGAGGAATACCAATTTGCTAAAGAAAATTTAGACATACAAAAAAATCTTTTGACGCAAAAGAAAGAAATTCTGACTTTATTAAAAGAAGGGCGCTGGAAAGAAGCCTACTATTTGCAGTGGCAAGCTGAAGAAAAGAGTTATGAAATTGTATCGAAGGAACCGACTTCTAGCTCTGACTTAAAAATGGCGGTTGACCGCGAACGAAAGACTTACCAAGCCCTGTATCCCTTGAACATAAAAGCCCACAATTTAGATTATCCGACCCACGGGATTGATCAGATTGTCTGGATTTTAGAGGCTATCATCCCAAGCTTGTTTGTGATTGCTATTATTTTTATGCTAACACAACTGTTTGCAGAAAGATATCAAAATAATCTTGACACAGCTCAGTTATATCCTTTTTCAAAAGTGACATTTGCCATGTCCTCTCTTGGAGTTGGGGTGAGCTATGTAACCGTGCTGTTTATCGGAATTTGTGGCTTTTCTTTTCTAGTGGGAAGTCTGATAAGTGGTTTTGGACGGTTAGATTATCCATACCCGATTTATAGCTTAACGAATCAAGAGGTAACTATTGGAAAAATACAAGATGTGTTATTTCCTAGCTTGCTCTTAACTTTCTTAGCCTTTATCGTCATTGTGGAAGTCGTCTACTTGATTGCTTACTTTTTCAAGCAAAAAATGCCCGTCCTCTTTCTTTCCCTCATTGGGATTGTTGGCTTATTGTTTGGTATCCAAACGATCCAGCCTCTTCAGAGTGTTGCACATCTGATTCCCTTTACTTACTTGCGTTCAGTAGAGATTCTATCTGGAAGATTACCTAAGCAGATTAATAATGTAGATCTAAATTGGAGCATGGGTATTGTCTTACTTCCTTGTCTGATTATCCTTTTGCTATTGGGGATTCTATTTATCGAAAGATGGGGAAGTTCACGCAAAAAGGAAGTTTTTAATAGGTCTTAGCATTCTTATAGGGAAGCTAAGAAAGGAAAAACTAACATAGAGAGGGAACCAACTCGGTTCTCTCTTTTTGATGCGGACATCAAGAAGAAAACAGAAAGTTTTTGAAAAAATGACTTTTTATCTTGACAAGGGATAGAAAACTTGGTATCATATAAAAGTTGAGAAAAGCAGAAGTGAGAGCTTCTCGCCTTGTGACATCAAGTTGCCTGGCCCTACGGATGAAAAGTTTCTAAGAAACGCTATCATAACGTGCGGGCTTGTATCATTACGAGCCCGCTCTTGTTTTTCTCTAATAATAAAAAAGAGGTGAAAACCATAGCAAAGCAAGACTTATTCATCAATGATGAAATTCGTGTACGTGAAGTTCGCTTGATCGGTCTTGAGGGAGAACAGCTAGGCATCAAGCCACTCAGCGAAGCGCAAGCATTGGCTGATAGTGCAAATGTTGATTTAGTATTGATTCAACCCCAAGCAAAACCGCCTGTTGCTAAAATTATGGACTACGGTAAGTTCAAATTTGAGTATCAGAAAAAGCAAAAAGAACAACGTAAAAAACAAAGTGTTGTTACTGTGAAAGAAGTTCGTCTGAGTCCAACTATCGACAAGGGTGACTTTGACACAAAACTTCGCAATGCACGTAAATTCCTTGAAAAAGGAAATAAAGTTAAGGTATCTATCCGCTTTAAGGGTCGTATGATTACCCATAAAGAGATTGGTGCAAAAGTTTTAGCCGAGTTTGCTGAAGCAACACAAGATATTGCGATCATCGAACAACGAGCTAAGATGGATGGACGCCAAATGTTCATGCAATTGGCGCCAGCAACTGACAAAAAATAATTGTCAGAAAGTTAAATAAAGGAGAAAAAATCATGCCAAAACAAAAAACACACCGCGCATCAGCTAAACGTTTCAAACGTACAGGTTCTGGTGGACTTAAACGTTTTCGTGCTTACACTTCTCACCGTTTCCACGGAAAAACTAAGAAACAACGTCGTCATCTTCGTAAAGCATCTATGGTGCATTCAGGAGATTTCAAACGTATCAAAGCAATGCTTACTCGCTTGAAATAATAGCCTAACAGTAAGTAAACAATTCTAGGAAATATTTGGAGGAAATAAAACATGGCACGTGTTAAAGGTGGCGTTGTATCACGCAAACGTCGTAAACGTATTCTTAAATTAGCAAAAGGTTACTATGGAGCTAAACACATCTTGTTCCGTACTGCAAAAGAACAAGTAATGAACTCTTACTACTATGCATACCGTGACCGTCGTCAGAAAAAACGTGACTTCCGCAAATTGTGGATCACTCGTATCAATGCGGCAGCTCGTTTTAACGGACTTTCATACTCACAATTGATGCATGGTTTGAAATTGGCTGAAATCGAAGTTAACCGTAAAATGCTTGCTGACTTGGCTGTTAACGATGCAGCAGCTTTCACAGCTCTTGCAGATGCAGCTAAAGCAAAACTTGGTAAATAATTACTTTTAAGACTGGAACAGGATTGTCCCAGTCTTTTTAGAAATAAAGGAGAAAGCCATGGCTTCAAAAATGTTACACACTTGCTTGCGAGTAGAAAACCTTGAAAAATCAATCGCATTTTATCAAGACGCTTTTGGATTTAAAGAATTGCGTCGCAAGGATTTTCCAGATTATGCCTTCACCATTGTCTATCTAGGACTTGAGGGTGATGACTACGAGTTGGAATTGACCTATAACTATGACCACGGTCCTTATGTGGTAGGAGATGGCTTTGCCCATATCGCCCTCAGTACACCTGATCTTGAAGCTCTTCATCAAGAACATAGCGCGAAAGGCTATGAGGTTACAGAGCCAAAGGGCCTACCTGGAACCCCACCAAACTATTACTTTGTCAAGGATCCTGATGGCTACAAGGTCGAAGTCATTCGTGAAAAATAATCCAGTGAGGTCAAGTAGAATGTTCGTTTTCTACTTGACTTTTTTACTTTGAAAGAGTATACTAATACAAATTTAACCTTTAAGGGGAGTCCAGAGAGACTCACAAGGTGTCAGATAAAAGGGATAGGAAACTCTCTGTGGGGACTTTTTAAGTGTGCGCATGAGTTCTAGCCTAACCCAACTGAGGCCTTGCATTAGCAAGGTCTTTTCTTTATCTGGTCCCCTTAAATTTAAGGAGGAAAAGTCATGAATCCCACATGTAAGAAGCGTTTGGGTGCCATTCGTTTGGAAACCATGAAGGTGGTCGCACAAGAGGAAATTGCGCCAGCAATCTTTGAATTAGTCCTAGAAGGGGAGATGGTTGAAGCCATGCGACCAGGTCAATTCCTTCATCTGCGCGTGCCTGATGATGCCCATCTCTTGCGCCGTCCTATTTCAATTTCGTCTATTGACAAGGCAAACAAGCAGTGTCATCTTATTTATCGGATTGAGGGTTCTGGTACAGCTATTTTTTCAACATTAAGTCAGGGAGATACTCTTGATGTGATGGGGCCTCAGGGAAATGGTTTTGACTTGTCTGACTTGGACGACCAGAGCCGAGTTCTTCTCGTTGGTGGTGGGATTGGTGTTCCACCCTTGCTCGAGGTAGCCAAGGAATTGCATGCGCGTGGAGTAAAAGTAGTGACTGTCCTCGGTTTTGCGACTAAGGATGCTGTTATTCTCGAAACCGAATTGTCCCAATATGGTCAGGTCTTTGTAACGACAGATGATGGTTCTTATGGCATTAAGGGAAATGTACCTGTTGTTATCAATGATTTAGACAGTCAATTTGATGCTGTTTACTCATGTGGAGCGCCTGGAATGATGAAGTACATCAATCAAAAATTTTATAATCACCCAAGAGCCTATCTATCTCTAGAATCTCGTATGGCTTGTGGGATGGGGGCTTGCTATGCCTGCGTTCTAAAAGTGCCAGATAGTGAGACAGTCAGTCAACGTGTCTGTGAAGATGGCCCTGTTTTCCGTACAGGAACAGTTGTGTTATAAGGAGAAAGTCATGACTACAAATCGCTTACAAGTTTCTCTACCGGGTTTGGACTTGAAAAATCCCATCATACCAGCATCAGGCTGTTTTGGTTTTGGTCAGGAGTATACCAAGTACTATGATTTAGACCTTTTAGGCTCTATCATGATCAAGGCGACGACACTTGAACCCCGTTTTGGCAATCCAACTCCAAGGGTAGCTGAGACACCTGCTGGTATGCTCAATGCAATCGGCTTGCAAAATCCGGGTTTAGAAGCTGTTTTAGCAGAAAAGTTACCTTGGCTGGAAAGACAGTATCCTACGCTTCCTATCATCGCAAATGTTGCAGGCTTTTCAAAACAAGAGTACGCTGCCGTTTCTCGAGGAATTTCCAAGGCTGCAAATGTAAAGGCTATCGAGCTCAATATCTCTTGTCCTAATGTGGATCACGGCAATCATGGACTTTTGATTGGGCAAGACCCTGATCTAGCTTATGAAGTGGTAAAGGCAGCTGTGGAAGCCTCTGATGTGCCAGTCTATGTCAAGTTAACTCCTAGTGTGACGGATGTTGTCACCATCGCCAAAGCCGCAGAAGATGCAGGAGCAAGTGGCTTAACCATGATCAATACCCTTGTCGGTATGCGATTTGACCTCAAAACTAGAAAACCAATCCTAGCCAATGGAACGGGTGGGATGTCTGGTCCTGCAGTTTTTCCAGTCGCCCTCAAACTCATCCGCCAAGTCGCTCAAACAACAGACCTTCCCATTATTGGAATGGGGGGAGTGGATTCGGCTGAAGCTGCTTTAGAAATGTATCTGGCTGGTGCCTCTGCCATCGGAGTTGGGACAGCTAACTTTACCAATCCTTATGCCTGTCCTGATATCATCGAAAATCTGCCAAAAGTCATGGACAAATATGGCATTAGCAGCTTGGAAGATTTCCGTCGAGAAGTTAAAGCCAGTCTGAGATAAACTAGGTCTTCCTTATTGTCAACAAGACATAGAATCTTCATCAATTTGTAATATTTCCGTTAGTCAACTATGTTACAATAGGTTTTATAAAATAGTAATAGTGTAGATCGTTTTCTACTGAGGAGAATAAAATGAAGAAGATACTACTTGCAAGTACTGTCGTTCTTTCTATGGCAGGATTTGCAAAGACATCTGTATATGCTGAAGAATCTCAGGTTACGAAAAAAACTCAGACTACAGATGTAGTCGAGAAAAAAGAGGAAGCTACTCCGAAAAAGGAAGTTCCTCAAGTGGAGCCCAAGAAAGAGCCGGTTGTAAAAGAGGAAAATTCTTCTAAAGATGACTCATCCAAAAAGGAAAAAAAAGAGGAAGTTATCAAGGAAGGTTGGCAGAAAGAACAAGGAAACTGGCGTTTTTATGAAAATAACCAGCCTGTCGTAAACTGGAAAAAAATTAGTGGCACTTGGTATTACTTTGACAAAAATGGTATTATGCTCAGTAATACTATAATTGATGATTACCTTGTCAAAGGTAACGGTGCCATGGCAGAAAACGATTGGGTGAAAATATCTGACAAGTGGTACTTTGCCACAGCTTCAGGCAAGATTTCTCGCAATAAGTGGGAAAAGATTGAAGGCAGCTGGTACTATTTTGATAAAAATGGAATCATGCTTAGTCGCACCATCTATAATGACTATCTCTTCCAAGGTAGTGGTGCCATGGCAGAAAACGATTGGGTGAAAATATCTGACAAGTGGTACTATGCCACAGCTTCGGGCAAGATTTCTCGCAATAAATGGGAAAAGATTGAAGGTGTCTGGTATTACTTTGATAAAGATGGTGTCATGCTTAGTCGCACCATCTATAATGACTATCTCTTCCAAGGCAGTGGTGCCATGGCAGAAAATGATTGGGTGAAAATATCTGACAAGTGGTACTATGCAACAGCTTCAGGAAAGATTTCCCGCAATAAATGGGAAAAAATCAAAGGAACATGGTACTATTTTAATAGCGATGGTGTGATGGCAAGTAGCCAGTGGAAAAGTGACTACTATCTGAAAGATAGTGGCGCTATGGCGGAAAAAGAGTGGATTTTTGATAAATCCTACAATAGCTGGTTCTACTTGAAGTCAGGTGGGGCCTACGCTTCCCGTGAATGGATTGGTTCATACTACCTTAAATCTGGTGGCTATATGGCCAAAAATGAATGGATTTTTGACAAAGATTACGATGCTTGGTACTATCTAAAAGATGATGGTCGATATGTAACAGGTACTTTTACGATCAAAGGTAAAGAGTATTCCTTCCAGAATAATGGGAAGTGGATCTCAGAGGCAAAATATTACAAAGTAAAACCGATTACTGCTTATGTTTATAGTGCTTCTGGTGAAAGATTGAGTTATGTATCACAGGGAACCATAGTTTCACTTGGGGATGCCCAATCTAAAAAAGATAGTCAAATACCAGTCAATATTTCTGGTTTATCCGGCTTCATGAATAAAAGTGATTTAGTAGCTATTGATAAAGATAGTGAATTTGTCCCTCATTATACAAGTGATGGCAAGTATTTTTACCATGAGTTGTCACCTTATGTAAGTCTCCGTGTTGCGCCACATAGCTCAGCTATGACTATTGGTAAGAAATATTATTCAACTGATGGAATTCATTTTGATGGCTTTACCATTGAAAACCCCTTCCTCTTTAGAAATTTGACTAAACCAAGTAATTACAGCGCAGCTGAATTGGATAAAGTTTATTCTTTGATGAATATTCGGGATAGTCGTCTCGCTGGTAAGGGTGCTATTTTTAAGGAAGCTGAGAAACGCTATGGTGTAAATGCTCTTTACTTGATGGCGCATAGTGCACTCGAGAGTGCTTGGGGACGGAGCCAGATTGCCAAGGATAAGAATAACTTCTTTGGAATTGCGGCTTATGATTCGAGCCCATATGCCTCGGCCAAGAAATTTGATGATGTGGACAAGGGGATTCTCGGTGCGGCTAAGTGGATTCGTGAAAATTACATTGACTATGGCAGAGACCACCTTGGAAACAAAGCGACAGGAATGAATGTTCGCTATGCTTCTGATCCATACTGGGGCGAGAAGATAGCCAGCATCATGATGACCATCAATAGCAAACTTGGTGGGAAAGACTAGGGAAGAACAAAATCGGGAACCATGATAGATTGGTTGTCGATTTTTTGTTATAATAAAAATAAGTAGACAACAAAGGAGATAGTCATGACATTTGAAGAAATCCTGCCTGGATTAAAGGCTAAGAAAAAATATGTACGTACTGGTTGGGGAGGGGCAGAAAACTATGTCCAACTTTTTGACACTATCGAGCAAAATGGTGTAGCTCTTGAGGTGACGCCCTATTTCCTAATCAACGTGTCTGGAGAAGGGGAAGGTTTTTCCATATGGAGCCCGACACCTTGTGATGTTTTGGCAACGGACTGGGTAGAAGTCCATGACTAGACGTGTATTGATTACGGGAGTGAGTTCAGGAATCGGTCTGGCTCAAGCTCGACTCTTTTTAGAGAATGGCTATCAAGTTTATGGTGTGGATCAAGGAGAAAAGCCAGATTTAGATGGTGATTTCCACTTTTTACAGAGAGATTTAACTCTTGATTTAGAGCCAGTTTTTGACTGGTGTCCTCAGGTGGATATTTTGTGTAATACTGCTGGAGTTTTGGATGATTACAAACCGCTTTTGGAACAGACTGCGCAGGAAATTCAAGAGATTTTTGAAATCAACTACGTGACTCCAGTTGAGCTGACTCGACATTATTTGACAAAAATGCTGGAAAATAAAAAAGGAATTATTATCAATATGTGTTCGATTGCCTCAAGCCTAGCTGGCGGAGGTGGTCATGCCTATACCTCGTCTAAGCATGCCTTGGCTGGCTTTACCAAGCAGTTGGCTCTAGACTATGCAGAAGCTGGGATTCAGGTCTTTGGTATCGCTCCAGGAGCTGTTAAGACAGCTATGACCGCTGCGGACTTTGAGCCAGGTGGGTTGGCAGACTGGGTGGCTAGTGAAACGCCAATCAAGCGCTGGATTGAGCCAGAGGAAATAGCAGAACTTAGCCTTTTCTTAGCAAGTGGAAAAGCTAGCGCCATGCAAGGGCAAATTTTAACAATAGATGGTGGCTGGTCTTTGAAGTAGGAGGAGTTGGATGGAAATCAAAAAACACTTTGGAGTTTATGGTGTTTGCTTTGAAAACGGGAAGTTACTCTGCATTGAAAAAACGAGAGGCCCTTATCAACATCGTTATGATCTACCCGGTGGTAGTCAACAACTTGGTGAAGGACTGACGAAAACTCTGATTAGAGAAGTTTTGGAAGAGACAGGATATAAGCTTAAGGGTTATGCTAATCCTAGGATTTATGATGTGCTGGTTCAAGAAGATGGGCAAGACTTTGCAGTACACCATATCATGGCCTTTTATGATATAGTACTCGATTTTGAACACTCTCAAAATTCAATTTCTCAGGAGGTTCTTGATGGAAGTAATGATTCAGCAAATGCACTTTGGGTGAATTTGGAAGAAATTACTACAGAAAATGCATCGCCATTAGTTTTGAAGGTTAAGTCTGAATTATTAGGATTTCCAGAATTAGATATGACAAGCTATAGAAATTGGAAAGTGAAGTAAGGGGATAATGGAACTATTTAAAACATGGAAGAAAAATATGGTTCTCTATGGTCTTAAATCTCAAATCGGAACTGTCTACCGAAACAGTGATAGGACAACAAGCTTTTATGATGTTGGGAATTTTCTATACCTAGCAGGGGAGTTAGATTCTAGATTTTGGGAAGATTTTGTTAGGAAATATGGTTTAGATTATAAGATTATTATTTCAGAAGATACCAATTGGCAAGATTTTCTGCATCGAAAAGTGGGGCTAAATTCTTTTACTCGCTATTCTTTTAAAGATAAGGCAAATTTTCAAGTTGAATTTCTAAATGATCTAGTTACTCATTTAGAGGAAGGTTACAATATTGTGCCCATTGATAATCATATTTATAACTGCTTTTCTGAGGAAGAATGGTCACAAGATTTACAGGGGGATTTTGAGTCCTATCAGGATTTTGTTTTAAAAGGTGGATTTGGCTTTGTGATTCTTAAAAATAATGAACTGATTGCTGGGATTTCCTCAGGGTTAGTTTACCGTGGAGCAGTTGAAGTGGAAGTTGCAACTAGACCAAACGAACAAGGAAATGGATTTGCTAAAAAGCTTGGTGCTGCAATGATTCTAGAGAGTTTAAATAGAGATATGTTTCCACTTTGGGATGCTCATAACGAATCTTCCAAAAAAGTAGCAGAATTCTTAGGATATGAGTTAGTTGAACCTTATGAAGCTTTTGAACTAGAGGAAAGTTTCATATAATGATATCTGATGTTATATCTTTTAAGACGAGGTGAATGGCTATGAAAAATCAGCTAGCTCTTAGTGGCGAGAAAATTGCTGAAAAAGTTTACCCACAACTATTGCATCATATTGGTATGATTCGTGGGGAATACTTGCTAAGAGAGCTCAATCAAAACATCCTGTTACCAAGTTGTCAGCAATATGTAAAAGATTATCTAGACACTATCTGCTCCTTGTACTCAGATGAAGAGGTTTGGTATCGTTTTTCAGAGTTAACAAATACAGAAGCTAATTGTTTAGAGGAGACTAAAGAGCATTTTGATGAAAATCATCCCTTGTTTGGGTATAGAGGGATAAGGCGCTTGCTGGCGTGTCTGAATGAATTTCATGCTGAGGCAAATGTTGTTACAAAAGTTTATCAAACCAATCCTAATCTGTCTGTTATTTTTCCTTTTGTCAATGATGCCGACCAATTAAAACAAGCTATTACAGTATTACGTCAGCATGGTTTTACTGGAAAAATCGGCACAATGATTGAATTGCCGTCAGCTTATTTTGACTTGGACAGGATACTGGAAACGGGTATTTCAAAGATTATGGTTGGAATGAATGATTTGACTTCTTTTGTTTTTGCGACTGTGAGAAATAGTCAATGGCATGATATGGAAAGTCCAATAATGTTAGATATGTTGAGAGATATGCAGGATAAAGCAAGGATGAAAAAGATTGACTTTGCTGTAGCAGGCTATCTGAATGTTTCTTTCATACAAAAAATGAATCAGATGGGTATCAAATGCATTATCCACTACAGTTCTATTCCAGAGATTTTTAATTTAGAGATTGACCATCCAGACCACCTCAAACGTGTAAAAGAAGTAAGTAAAAAATTACAAAGGAGCAAACTATGACACCGCAAGAAATGTGGAATGCGTATAAGCAAATTAACCCATCTATCGGAGATGAGATAGATGCCTGGGCTTTTGGAGTGGATGCCGATTTCTTGGCCGACTTGGTACTAAGAGGCGAGAAGACAGCAACCGCCTCAGCCTACGACCTCTATGCACTAGAGGATGAACCTCTTCCACAAGAAGGAACCTTCGATGTCATTTTAGACAGTCAAAATCAGGCTGTCTGTATTGTCGAAATTACAAAGGTTTCCGTTCAGCCTTTCAAGCAAGTTTCTGCTGACCATGCCTATAAGGAAGGCGAGGGAGACAAATCCCTGGCCTATTGGCGCCAAGTTCATGAGGACTGTTTCGCTGACTGGCTGAGAGAGGCAGGACTGACTTTTACACCTGACAGCAAGGTCGTTTTAGAAGAATTTTGCAAGGTTTACCCACAGTAAACTTTTAAGGGGAAGAAAGTTTTGGAAATCACCGTCCAATCCTTTTTTCTTAAGCAAAACATGATATAATAAGTTTGTTTGAAGAAGAGCAGCAGCTCTTAAACTTAGAATAGGAGAAAACTATGCAAGCAGTTGAACATTTTATTACGCAATTTGTTCCTGAAAATTATGATTTATTTTTAGACTTGAGTCGTGAGACCAAGACCTTTTCTGGGAAGGTGACCATCACTGGTCAAGCCAAGATTAACCGTATTTCCCTTCACCAAAAAGATTTGGAAATCGCTTCTGTAGAAGTTGCGGGTCAAGCTCGTCCATTTACAGTTGATCATGAAAATGAAGCCCTTCATGTCGAATTGGCTGAGGCTGGTCAAGTTGAATTAGTCATCGCTTTTTCAGGAAAAATCACAGACAACATGACAGGTATTTACCCTTCTTACTACACAGTGGATGGTGTCAAGAAGGAAGTCTTGTCTACTCAGTTCGAGAGCCATTTTGCGCGTGAAGCCTTTCCGTGTGTGGATGAGCCAGAAGCCAAAGCAACCTTTGATCTCGCTCTCCGTTTTGACCAGGCAGAAGGTGAGTTAGCCTTGTCAAACATGCCTGAGATTGATGTTGAAAACCGCAAGGAAACAGGTATCTGGAAGTTTGCGACAACACCTCGCATGTCATCTTACTTGTTGGCTTTTGTCGCTGGTGATTTGCAAGGAGTAACGGCTAAAACTAAAAACGGTACCCTCGTAGGTGTCTACTCAACCAAAGCTCACCCACTAGCTAACCTTGATTTCTCACTAGACATCGCCGTTCGCTCAATCGAGTTCTACGAAGATTATTACGGAGTTAAGTATCCAATTCCACAATCTCTCCATATTGCTCTTCCTGACTTCTCAGCTGGTGCTATGGAAAACTGGGGTCTGGTGACCTACCGTGAAGTTTACTTGGTTGTGGATGAGAACTCAACATTTGCCAGCCGTCAACAAGTTGCCCTTGTCATTGCCCACGAGCTTGCCCACCAATGGTTTGGAAACCTCGTGACTATGAAATGGTGGGATGACCTTTGGCTCAATGAAAGTTTTGCTAACATGATGGAATACGTCTGTGTGGATGCCATCGAGCCAACTTGGAATATCTTTGAAGATTTCCAAACAGGTGGAGTACCTCTTGCTCTTGAACGTGATGCGACGGATGGCGTGCAGTCTGTTCATGTCGAAGTCAAACACCCTGATGAAATCAATACCCTCTTTGACGGAGCTATCGTCTATGCTAAAGGAAGTCGCCTCATGCACATGCTTCGTCGTTGGCTAGGTGATGCTGATTTCGCTAAAGGTTTGCATGCCTACTTTGAAAAACACCAATACAGCAACACCATTGGTCGTGACCTTTGGAATGCTCTCGGACAAGCATCAGGGCGAGATGTTGCAGCCTTCATGGATTCTTGGTTGGAACAGCCTGGCTACCCAGTTCTCACTGTCAAAGTTGAAAATGATGTTTTGAAGATTTCACAAAAACAATTCTTCATCGGTGAGCACGAAGACAAGAACCGTCTCTGGGTTGTGCCTCTCAACAGCAACTGGAAAGGCTTGCCAGATACGCTTGAAACTGAAAGTATCGAAATTCCTGGCTACGCAGCTCTTCTTGCTGAAAACGAAGGAGCACTTCGTCTCAACACGGAAAATACAGCCCACTACATTACAGACTATCAAGGAGACTTGTTAGATGCTGTTCTTGCTGAGCTAGAGACACTTGATAATACAAGCAAATTGCAAATCGTGCAAGAACGTCGTCTGCTTGCTGAAGCAGGGCACATTTCTTATGCTGACTTGCTACCTGTGCTTGATAAACTTGCTAAGGAAGAGTCTTACTTGGTTGTTTCAGCTGTTTCTCAAGTGATTTCTGCCCTCGAACGCTTTATTGATGAAGGAACAGAAACTGAGAAAGCATTTAACAATCTGGTTGCTAAATTAGCTCGTCACAATTATGACCGTCTTGGTTTTGAAGCCAAAGACGGGGAATCAGATGAGGACGAATTGGTTCGTCAGTTGGCCGTTTCTATGATGATTCGCTCAAATGATGCAGAAGCTAGTCAAGTCACTAGCCAAATCTTTGCAGCTCACAAGGAGAACCTTGCAGGACTTCCAGCAGCCATCCGTGCACAAGTTCTCATCAATGAGATGAAACACCATGAGACCAAGGACTTGGTGGCAACTTATCTGGACCTCTACACTCATGCGACAGATGCTGTCTTCAAACGCCAGTTGGCAGCTGCTCTAGCATACAGTACAGATGCTGATAATATTCAAACCTTGATTAGTTCATGGAAGGATAAATTTGTGGTAAAACCACAAGACCTTTCTTCATGGTACCTCCAATTCCTCGGACACCAAGCGACTCAAGAAACTGTTTGGGTATGGGCGCGTGAAAACTGGGATTGGATCAAGGCAGCTCTTGGTGGGGATATGAGCTTTGATAGCTTTGTTATCCTACCTGCCCACGTATTTAAGACAGAGCAACGTTTGGCAGAGTACAAGGAATTCTTTGAACCACAACTCTCTGACCTCGCTCTTAGCCGTAATATCGGTATGGGAATCAAGGAAATTGCAGCGCGTGTTGACTTGATTAAGCGTGAAAAAGCAGCAGTAGAAACTGTTGTAGCCCAATATGCTAAAGCTTAATTCGTTTATGTAAACAAAAACTCAACTTTCTATCTGAAAAGAAGAGAGAGTTGAGTTTTTTTTAAGGCAATTTTGGTATAATAATCATAACAAGGAGGAGTTTCTGATGATAAAAATCTTATTAGTAGAAGATGACCTAGGCCTGTCAAACTCAGTATTTGACTTTTTAGATGATTTTGCAGATGTTATGCAGGTCTTTGATGGAGAAGAAGGTCTCTACGAAGCTGAAAGTGGCGTTTATGACTTGATTTTGCTTGACCTGATGTTGCCTGAAAAAAATGGCTTCCAAGTCTTGAAAGAGTTGCGCGAAAAAGGAATTACGACACCAGTCCTTATCATGACTGCTAAGGAAAGTTTGGATGACAAGGGACATGGTTTTGAGTTGGGAGCGGATGACTACCTCACCAAACCTTTCTATCTAGAAGAACTCAAAATGCGGATTCAAGCCCTTCTCAAGCGTTCAGGTAAGTTTAACGAAAACACCTTGACCTATGGAGATATTGTCGTCAACCTTTCAACGAATGAAGTAAAAGTGGAAGACACGCCTGTAGAACTACTCGGCAAAGAGTTTGAGTTATTGGTTTACTTCCTTCAAAATCAAAATGTTATTCTTCCTAAGACACAAATTTTTGACCGTCTATGGGGATTTGATAGCGATACGACGATTTCCGTTGTAGAAGTCTATGTTTCAAAAGTTCGTAAGAAATTGAAGGGGACAGCCTTTGCTGAAAATCTTCAAACCTTGCGTAGTGTCGGGTATATTTTAAAAGATGTTCAATAAACTAAGAAAAACATGGTATGCGGATGATTTCAGCTATTTCATTCGAAACTTTGGAGTGTTCACCCTGATCTTCTCTGCCATGACCTTGATTATCCTCCAGGTCATGCACTCGAGTCTCTACACTTCTGTAGATGAAAAACTCCAAGCCCTTAGTAGTAGTCCCCAAGCGGTTATCCAGTTAGCCCTGAATCGGGCAACTGAGGAAGTCAAAGATATTCAACCAGCAACAGCGGATGCCAGCAAGGCTGAAATCAAACCCAATGTCAGCTCCAATACGGAAGTCTTGCTCTTTGACAAGGATTTTAACCAACTCTTACTGGGAAATCGCTTTTTAGGCTTGGACAAGATCAAGCTGGACAAGAGAGAGTTGAATCATATTCGCCAAATCCAAGTTATCAATAGCTATGGTCAGGAAGAAACCTATCGGATGATTTTGATGGAAACAAACTCTTCCTCCGTATCAAGCAATGTCAAATATGCTGCGGTTTTAATCAATACCAGCCAGCTTGAGCAAATCAGCCAAAACCACGAGCATTTAATTGTTGTAGTCATGGCTAGTTTTTGGCTTCTATCTTTAATTGCCAGTGTTTACTTGGCACGTGTAAGTGTCAAACCTTTGCTGGAAAGTATGCAAAAGCAGAAGTCCTTTGTTGAAAATGCGAGCCACGAACTGAGGACGCCTTTGGCCGTTTTACAAAATCGTTTAGAGACTCTCTTTCGAAAACCAGAAGCTACGATCATGGAGTCCAGCGAAAGTATCGCTTCAAGTCTTGAAGAAGTTCGCAACATGCGTTTTCTCACGACCAATCTTCTCAACCTTGCACGTCGCGATGATGGAATTAAACCAGAAATAGCAGAAGTATCACCACAGTTCTTTAAAACCACCTTTGCTAACTATGAGTTGATTGCTTCTGAAAATGATCGTGTTTTTGACTATGAAAATCGGATTTATCGTCCCTTCATGACTGATCAGTTGCTCCTAAAACAGCTCATGACCATCTTATTTGACAATGCCATCAAGTATACCGAAGAAGATGGGAAAATTGAGTTTGTGGTTTATGCTACAGATCGCCACCTCTATCTTACAGTAACGGATAACGGAATTGGAATCTCAGCTCCTGACAAGAAGAAAATCTTTGACCGATTTTACCGTGTAGACAAGGCGAGAACTCGTCAGAAAGGCGGTTTCGGTCTGGGACTATCTTTGGCTAAGCAGATCGTAGATGCCTTACGAGGAACGATTAGCGTAAAAGATAACAAACCTAGAGGAACAATTTTTGAAGTTAAGATTGCTATTCAATCTCCTTCAAAACGTAAGAATAAATAAAAAAAAAAGACAGTTTTATAACTGTCTTTTTCGATAACTAGAAAAAAGGCTGGTAGTAGTAGCAACCTTTATTTTGAAAATTTTCGTTTCATCATCTTTCGTTGAAGTTGTAAAAGTGTGAAGCTTGTTCCCATAGCAGCAATAAATGATAAAGCTGTATTCAATTTTAAGGCTAAAAAGATAAAGCTAAAAAGCACCATAAAAATACAAAAACAAGCAATATTTACAAAAAATAAAATCTCTTTTAAGCCAGAGCCGACTGGGGCTTCTGGTGTATAATCTTGATAAAGCGGAGTTTGTTTCGATTCTGGAATTTGTTCAAACTCATAAGCTTCTAGTTTTCTTGCGGGCATGATTCTCTCCTTAACAGTACCTAACTATTTTATCATTTTTTATGCAGAGAATTGTTACAGAATGGTTACAAAACTACTAAAGTCTCTTATCATCTTCTAAGTCACTCTTCTTGACACCCACTAGAGAAAGTGATAGCATGGATGTTACACTTAAAACAGATAACCTGACCTTACCTAACATACAGGATAGGGAAGGGATAACTTATATAAATTGATAGCAAGCTGAGGCTTCCTCCTAAGATGATTTGTTAAGTTGCTACCTAGATACTTTTGAAGAGTATTGGTAGGAGTTGTTTTGAATGGATGGAAGGACAGAGATTCTGTCTATTGGATTGGGTGGCCTTCTTGCTACCTCTGGGGAAAGTTAAAGGAGATAAGCATGTATCTTGCTATCAAAGAGATATTACGAAACAAACTTCGATATAGTTTGATTCTAACTACCATTTTTCTTATCGCTTTTATGGTCTTTTTTATGACCAGTCTAGCTCTTGGTCTTGTGCGAAACAACCGAGCAGCTATTGATAATTGGCAAGCGACAGGTGTCGTTTTATCCGACTACGCAAATGATAATTTGACGGCATCCTTTATTCCTGAAAAGGACTACAAGGATAAAAATTCTGAAGAGGCTGCTCCATTGGGCTATATGTTCGCTGTGACCAATCTAGTCGATGGTAGTGAAAAGGTCAATGTTTCCATTTTTGCTCAAGAGTGGGATTCTTTTATCTCTCCTAGTTTGACGGAGGGTCGTTATCCTGAAGGAGATGATGAGGTTGTCGTGGATCAGTCTTTTGAGAACTATGGAATGAAGCTAGGCGATGCTATTCAGCTCAATGGAAGCGAGTCAAGTTACAAGATTGTAGGCCTGACTCAAGGAAATAAATTTTTCACTGAGCCTGTTGTCTTTACGAGTCTGACAACTTATTGGACCTTACAAGGAACCTTGAAAGCCAATCGTTCCATCTCTGCATTGGTATTGAAAAATGACATAGAAGTGGTCGGGGATGGTCTGAAACAGATTTCCATTCCAAAAATGATATCGAAAATCCCTGGTTACACACCTCAGGTTAATGTATTTTCAGGAATGATTCTTGCTATGATTGTTATCACTGGCTTGATTGTGGGGATTTTTGTTTATATCATTACCATCCAAAAACTAGGACTTTATGGAATAATGCGAGCTCAGGGGATACAGATCAAAACCATTGTATGGTCTCTATTCTGTCAAATCTTCCTCCTAGCTGGTATGGGGATTGCTTTAGCCTTGCTGGCAATCGGAGGAGTAATTTTAGTCTTACCAGCTACCTTCTTTTTCTATCCAAGTTGGATAGCCTACTCTGTCCTAAGTTTGGTAATTTCCTTGATGGCCCTTCTAGGTGGTGTCATTTCACTTCCACGCTTGCTAAAGGTGGACCCGATTACTGCGATTGCAGAATGATAAGGAGAATAGTATGACAGCATTGATTGAAATGGCTCAAGTGACAAAAACCTACGGGGAAGGAAAGATGAAAGTCGTAGCTCTGCATGAGACGAATTTTCAGCTAAATGCGGGAGAGTTCGTAGCTATCGTTGGGCCCTCAGGTTCTGGAAAGACGACCTTTCTAACAACTCTAGGACAACTACAGGAGGCATCGAGTGGAAAGATTCTAGTCAAAGGGAAGGAAACAGGCAGTTTGACGGAGAAGGAAAAAACAGATCTCCGTTTTAGAGAGTTTGGTTTCATTCTCCAGGCTTCAAACTTAATTCCTTTTCTAACGGTCAAGGAACAGCTGGATTTGATTGACAGACTAGATAAGGGAAAAAATAGTAAAAGTGACCGAAAAGAGCTCTTCAACTTGTTGGATTTGGAAAAAGTACAAGATCAGTATCCCAAGGCTCTATCTGGTGGTGAACGTCAACGTGCCGCGATTGCTAGAGCGCTCTATAACAATCCGAGCATCGTTCTTGCAGATGAGCCAACAGCCAGTCTTGACACTGAGCGTGCCTACCAAGTAACGGAGATGCTGGCTGCCATTGCCCATGAACAAGGTAGAGGAGTTGTTATGATTACGCACGATACTCGCCTTCTTGATAAGGTTGACCGTATTTATGTCATGAATGATGGCCACCTAGTTGAAAAAACACATGCATAAAATAGAGTGAATGGTACAAGTTACCGTTCACTTTTTTGATTGCGACCTTTAAAAAATGACTTTGACTTTTTATAAAACTCCTAGTACCCATAGCTGATTTTTGAGAAATGTGGTATAATTTTTCTTATGGAAAAGATTATCATTACAGCAACTGCTGAAAGTATTGAACAAGTTGAACAGTTACTCGAAGCTGGCGTAGACCGTATCTATGTTGGTGAGAAAGATTTTGGCCTTCGTCTGCCAACGACCTTTAGTTATGAAGACTTACGCACCATCGCTAATCTCGTTCATGAGGCTGGTAAAGAGTTGATTGTCGCGGTTAATGCCCTCATGCACCAAGATATGATGGACCGTATCAAGCCCTTCCTAGACTTCTTGGAAGAAATCAAGACAGACTATATTACTGTTGGGGATGCAGGTGTCTTTTACGTTGTCAATCGTGATGGCTATTCCTTTAAGACCATCTACGATGCTTCAACCATGGTGACAAGCAGTCGTCAGATTAACTTCTGGGGTCAAAAGGCAGGCGCCTCTGAGGCTGTCTTGGCGCGTGAAATTCCATCTGCTGAGCTCTTCAAGATGCCAGAGATTTTGGAAATTCCTGCTGAAGTGTTGGTTTATGGAGCTAGTGTCATTCACCATTCTAAGCGACCACTTTTGCAAAACTACTATAACTTTACACATATCGATGATGAAAAGACACGCAAACGTGATCTCTTCTTGGCAGAACCGAGTGACCCAGAAAGCCATTATTCCATCTTTGAAGACAATCATGGTACCCACATCTTTGCCAACAATGACCTTGATTTGATGACCAAATTGACAGAATTGGTGGAGCATGGTTTTACTCACTGGAAACTTGAGGGACTTTACACCCCAGGTCAGAATTTTGTAGAAATTGCTAAACTTTTTATTCAAGCGCGTGGCTTGATTCAAGAGGGGAATTTCAGCCATGATCAAGCCTTTTTGCTGGATGAAGAAGTTCGTAAACTTCACCCTAAAAACCGTTTTCTCGATACAGGATTCTATGATTACGATCCAGATATGGTTAAATAGGATACCAAAACCCGAAATAAAAATGTTCGGGTTTTTCAAGTGTATTCATGAAATAAAAACGGATACATGTTATAATAAAAATAGCTCTTTATTGGAGGTGTTTAAGTGGAGAATCTGAAAAAGATGGCAGGTATCAAGGCTGCTGAGTTTGTCAAGGAAGGGATGGTTGTCGGACTGGGAACTGGCTCTACTGCCTATTATTTCGTAGAGGAAGTAGGTCGTCGGATTAATGAAGAAGGTTTGCAGATTACTGCTGTAACTACTTCCAGTGTGACCAGTAAACAGGCTGAAGGTCTTAACATCCCGCTCAAGTCGATTGATCAAGTAGACTTTGTCGATGTGACGGTTGACGGGGCGGATGAAGTAGATAGTCAGTTCAACGGGATCAAAGGTGGTGGTGGTGCCCTTCTGATGGAGAAGGTTGTCGCAACGCCCTCAAAAGAATACATTTGGGTGGTAGATGAAAGCAAACTGGTAGAGAAACTAGGTGCTTTTAAATTGCCAGTAGAAGTGGTTCAGTATGGATCAGAACAGGTCTTTCGTCGGTTTGAGCGAGCTGGCTACAAACCAAGTTTTCGTGAAAAAGATGGTCAACGTTTTGTGACAGATATGCAGAACTTTATCATTGATCTTGCTTTGGATGTCATCGAAGATCCAATTGCCTTTGGGCAAGAGTTGGACCATGTTGTTGGTGTCGTAGAGCACGGCTTATTCAACCAAATGGTAGACAAGGTTATTGTAGCTGGACGAGGTGGTGTTCAGATTTTAACTTCAACAAAAGCAAGATAACTAAAATAATAAGGAGACAGACTATGTCAAAATTTAATCGTATTCACTTGGTGGTACTGGATTCTGTGGGAATCGGTGCTGCACCAGATGCCAATAACTTTGTCAATGCAGGGGTTCCAGACGGTGCTTCTGACACACTAGGACACATTTCCAAAACAGTTGGTTTGAATGTGCCAAACATGGCTAAAATCGGTCTAGGAAATATTCCTCGTGAAACGCCTCTAAAGACGGTACCGGCAGAAAGCAATCCAACTGGATATGCAACTAAATTAGAGGAAGTATCTCTTGGTAAGGATACCATGACTGGACACTGGGAAATCATGGGACTCAACATTACGGAGCCTTTTGATACCTTCTGGAACGGATTCCCAGAAGAAATCTTGACAAAAATCGAAGAATTTTCAGGGCGCAAGGTCATTCGTGAAGCCAATAAACCTTACTCAGGAACTGCTGTTATCGATGATTTTGGACCACGTCAGATGGAAACTGGGGAGTTGATTATCTATACTTCAGCTGACCCTGTTTTGCAAATTGCTGCCCACGAAGACATCATTCCTTTGGATGAATTGTACCGTATCTGTGAATACGCTCGTTCGATTACACTTGAACGTCCTGCTCTTCTAGGTCGTATCATTGCTCGTCCATATGTTGGTGAACCAGGTAGCTTCACTCGTACAGCTAACCGTCGTGACTTGGCCGTTTCCCCATTTGCACCAACTGTTTTGGATAAATTGAACGAAGCTGGCATCGATACTTATGCTGTTGGTAAAATTAACGATATCTTTAACGGTGCGGGTATCAACCATGATATGGGCCACAACAAGTCAAACAGCCATGGAATTGATACACTCTTGAAGACTATGGGACTTGCTGAATTTGAAAAAGGATTCTCATTCACAAACTTGGTTGACTTTGATGCCCTTTATGGCCACCGTCGCAATGCTCATGGCTACCGTGATTGCTTGCATGAGTTTGATGAACGCTTGCCTGAAATTATCGCAGCCATGAGAGAGAATGATCTTCTTTTGATTACTGCTGACCATGGAAATGACCCAACCTATGCAGGAACAGACCACACTCGTGAATATATCCCACTTTTAGCTTACAGCCCTAGCTTTAAGGGAAATGGTGTCATTCCGGTTGGACATTTTGCAGATATCTCAGCGACAGTTGCGGATAACTTTGGTGTTGAAACTGCCATGATTGGGGAAAGTTTCTTAGATAAATTGGTATAAGATGACGCGCTACGCTTTACTGGTTAGGGGCATTAATGTCGGTGGGAAGAATAAGGTTGTCATGGCGCAACTTCGTCAAGAATTGACAGAGTTGGGACTGGAAAAGGTTGAGACCTACATCAACAGTGGCAATATTTTCTTTACTTCGACAGATCCCAAAGCCCGATTGGTTGAAAAGTTAGAGGCTTTCTTTGAAGTCCATTATCCATTTATTCAGAGCTTTTCTTTGCTGAGTCTAAAGGACTTTGAAGCGGAAATTGAAAATCTACCTGAATGGTGGACCAAAGATTTGGCACGAAAGGATGTGCTCTTCTACACGGAGAGCTTGGATGTGGATCAAGTCATCGAGAAAGTGAACAGTTTGGAACTGAAAGATGAAGTGGTTCATTTTGGAAGACTTGGGATTTTCTGGGGGAAATTCTCTGAAAAATCCTACTATGCAACTGCCTATCACAAGTACTTGCTCAAGATGCCTTTCTATCGCAACATCACCATTCGCAACGCAAAAACCTTTGATAAAATCGGTCAAATGCTAATAAATAATAAAGGAGACACACAATGACATTTTTAGATAAGATCAAGGAAACAGCTGCTTTCCTGAAAGACAAGGGAATCCAAGCGCCTGAGTTTGGTCTAATCCTTGGATCAGGACTTGGAGAATTGGCGGAAGAAATCGAAAATCCAGTTGTAGTAGACTATGCAGACATTCCAAACTGGGGCCGTTCGACAGTAGTCGGTCACGCTGGGAAATTGGTATATGGAGAACTTGCAGGTCGCAAGGTCTTGGCTCTTCAAGGTCGTTTCCATTTCTACGAAGGCAATCCTCTTGAAGTCGTGACTTTCCCAGTTCGTGTGATGAAAGTTCTCGGATGTGAAGGTGTCATTGTAACCAATGCAGCTGGAGGTATTGGATTTGGTCCTGGTACCTTGATGGCTATCTCAGACCATATCAATATGACAGGTCAAAATCCATTGATGGGTGAAAACTTGGATGATTTTGGTCCACGTTTCCCTGATATGTCTAAAGCCTACACACCAGAATACCGTGCTACTGCCCATGAAGTGGCCAAAAAACTTGGTATCAAGCTTGATGAAGGTGTCTATATCGGTGTAACCGGTCCGACTTATGAAACACCTGCAGAAATTCGTGCCTATAAGACATTGGGAGCAGATGCAGTTGGTATGTCCACTGTTCCTGAAGTTATTGTGGCAGCTCACTCAGGCTTGAAAGTTCTAGGAATTTCATGTATCACTAACCACGCTGCTGGTTTCCAAGAAGAACTCAACCACGAGGAAGTTGTGGAAGTGACAGAGCGTGTCAAAGGTGACTTCAAAGGTTTGCTTAAAGCTATTCTTGCTGAATTGTAATTAATAATCAATCATAGAAAGGGTGGATTCAAGTTTTTTCCTGAGTTTGTCTTGCTATAAAATAGCAAATGAGAAAGGCGGAGTAGGTGTTTAAATGCTACTCCCTCTTTAAAGTTTATAAAAAGAAAGGTAGAACGTGTGTTCTGATTTGAACACGAGCGGAAAACTTTTCTAAAAACATTGAAAGGAAGGGTAGTTCGGGTTTGAGTTGAATCCGAGCTATTCTCCTCTATATTATATTATCAAAATTAAGAAAGAAAGGAATTGAACCCACCCTAAAAGCAGTGGGAAAAAGATAGTTGGTCTAGCGAGCATCGCTCACTGCACCCAACTCCTATTTTCCCTTCGATTTTTGACGGGTTTGGTATCTTTTTGACTATCACATTTAGAATAAAGAAAGGTAGAGCGAGGTGTTCTGATTTGAACACGAGCGAAAAACTTTTCATAACAATAAAAGAAAGGATGGGTAAACCGTATTTGCTGAACTGAATACGGGCGGAGAACTGTGTAAAAAAGATAAACTGTCTAGCATCTGTGATGCTTCGTCAGTTTCCTATTTTTACTTTGTTCTCTGTCGCTGTCCTAAATATACAAAAAGAAAGGTAGAGTAAGGTGTTCTGATTTGAACACGAGCGGAAAACTTTTCTAAAAACATTGAAAGGTAGGTAGTTTGGGTTTGAATTGAACCCGTGCTATTCTCCTATTTATCATCAAAATTAAGAAAGAAAGGAATTGAACCCACCCTAAAAGCAGTGGGAAAAAGATAGTTGGTCTAGTGAGCATCGCTCACTGCGCCCAACTCCTATTTTCCCTTTGCTTTTTGACGGGTTTGGTATCTTATATTATGTCTATCCATATTGCTGCTAAGCAGGGTGAAATTGCTGATAAAATTCTTCTTCCGGGGGATCCTCTTCGTGCGAAATTTATTGCGGAGAATTTCCTTGAAGGTGTTGTTTGTTTTAACGAAGTGCGTAACATGTTTGGCTACACTGGTACTTACAAGGGTCACCGTGTATCTGTCATGGGAACTGGGATGGGAATACCATCTATTTCAATCTATGCACGTGAGTTGATTGTGGACTATGGTGTGAAAAAATTGATCCGCGTGGGAACTGCTGGTTCGTTAAACGAGGATGTCCATGTCCGTGAATTGGTTTTGGCACAGGCTGCTGCAACCAACTCAAACATCATCCGCAACGACTGGCCACAGTATGATTTCCCACAAATCGCTAGTTTTGACTTGCTAGACAAGGCCTACCATATCGCCAAAGAACAAGGTATGACCACCCACGTTGGGAATGTTTTGTCATCAGATGTCTTTTACTCAAACTACTTTGAAAAGAACATCGAGCTTGGTAAATGGGGAGTTAAAGCTGTGGAAATGGAAGCAGCAGCCCTTTACTATCTTGCTGCCCAACACCACGTCGATGCACTTGCTATCATGACCATTTCTGATAGCTTGGTCAATCCAGATGAAGACACTACTGCAGAAGAACGTCAAAATACCTTCACAGATATGATGAAGGTTGGTTTGGAAACCTTGATTGCAGAGTAAAATGTAAAAGAAAATCCTGATTTCATTTGAAATTAGGATTTTTTCATAGATGCGATTTTTTTGGGGTCTGGTGTAACGCGGAGGGTCTTTTGTCCTGTGTAGGTTACAAAGCCAGGTTTTCCACCAGTTGGTTTGTTGAGTTTTTTCACTTCAATCATATCCACTTGCACGAGATTTGACAGGCGCCCTTTGGAAAAGTAGGCTGCTAGTTCGGCTGCGTCTGTCTTGACTTCGTCAGAAGGATTGAGATTTCCTGAGATGACGACATGACTTCCAGGAATGTCCTTGGCATGGAACCAAAGTTCCTCCTTACGAGCCATTTTAAAGGTCAATTCCTCATTTTGCAGGTTGTTTCGACCGACATAGATGATAGTTTTGCTATCACTCGCCAGATACTGTTCTGGTTTTTTGCGTTTCTGAATTTTCTCACGTTGGCGTCTTCTAATGAAGCCTGTTTGGATCAATTCTTCACGGATTTCAGCGATTTCCTCTAGTCCAGCTTGGTTGAGCACAGTCTCGACACTTTCTAGATAAAGAATGGTGGCCTTGGTTTCTTCGATCAACTCAGTCAAGTATTTGACAGCTTCTTTGAGTTTCTGGTAACGTTTAAAATAGCGTTGGGCATTCTGGCTGGGAGTTAGTGCCTTATCAAGAGCAATGGTGATAGGCTGATTGGTGTAGTAGTTGTCTAGGATAACCTGGTCTTGGTCATTAGGCACTTGGTGGAGGAAGGTTGTCAGCAATTCTCCTTTTTGGCGAAATTCCTCAGCATTGTCTGTTGCTAGTAACTCTTTTTCTTGTTTTTTTAGCTTATGTCGATTTTTCTGAAGTTCATTTTCAACACGGCGAATCAGTTCACTGGCTTGCTGTTTGACACGGTCGCGTTCAGCCTTGTCTTTGTAGTAGGTATCCAGAAGATCAGAAAGACTAGCAAAAGGCTCTCCTACACTATTTTCGAAAGGAATTGGACTGAAAGAAGACTCTGTTAGACAAGACTTGGTTTCTTGTCCTAAAAAGTGACGGAAGGTAGAAAGTTTATCACGAACCAAGAGCTTTTCCAGTTCGTTTGCTGTATCTCGCCCCAGACCTTGAAAGAGACTTTGAAGATTTTTTGCTGTTAGCTCTTGGGTTTGAAGGATTTCAAAGAGTTTCTCATCCTTGACTGTAAAAGGATTGAGAGACTCGGTACTTGGTGGAGCGATATAGTTTGATCCTGGAAGCAAGGTGCGGTAGCTATTTTGCGAAAAGCCTACGTGTTTGATAACTTCGAGGATTTTATGGCTACTTTTATCCACGAGGAGAATATTGCTGTGTTTGCCCATAATCTCGATAATCAGTGTAGCCTGGATATGATCTCCAATTTCGTTTTTATTGGAAACCGTGATTTCCACAATACGGTCATTTTCGACTTGCTCAATCGACTCAATCAGAGCACCCTGCAAATACTTTCTCAAAACCATGATAAAAGTAGAAGGTTGGGCTGGATTTTCAAAAGTCGTTTGGGTCAGTTGAATGCGTCCAAAAACTGGATGGGCAGAAAGGAGCAGGCGATGGCTTTGGCGATTGCTGCGGATTTGCAAGACTAACTCTTGTTCAAAAGGCTGATTGATTTTCTGAATGCGACCATTGACTAACTCGCTTCGCAATTCCTCAACCATGTGGTGTAAAAAAAATCCGTCAAATGACATCGTTCTCTCCTTGTGATTGTATTCCATAGTATTATATCAAAAAGGTAGAATAAAATCATGGAAATGTGGTATAATAAAGCCAAGTAAAGAGAATCGAGAAGTACATGTATATTGAAATGGTAGATGAAACTGGTCAAGTTTCACAAGAAATCTTGCGACAAACCCAAGAAATTTTGGAATTTGCAGCCCAAAAAATAGGAAAAGAAGACAAGGAAATGGCAGTCACTTTTGTGACCAACGAGCGTAGTCATGAACTCAACCTTGAGTACCGTGACACGGACCGTCCGACAGATGTCATCAGCCTTGAGTATAAGCCAGAGTTGGACATTGCCTTTGACGAAGAGGATTTGCTTGAAAATCCAGAATTGGCAGAGATGATGTCTGAGTTTGATGCCTACATTGGGGAATTGTTCATCTCTATCGATAAAGCGCATGAGCAGGCTGAGGAATACGGTCACAGCTTTGAGCGTGAGATGGGCTTCTTGGCAGTACACGGCTTTTTACACATTAACGGCTATGATCACTACACTCCGGAAGAAGAAGCGGAGATGTTCGGTTTACAAGAAGAAATTTTGACAGCCTATGGACTCACAAGACAATAAACGAAAATGGAAAAATCGTGACCTGGTATCCAGTTTAGAATTTGCCCTTACAGGAATTCTGACTGCGATCAAGGAAGAACGCAATATGCGAAAACATGCAGTGACAGCCCTTGTGGTTATCCTTGCAGGTTTTGTTTTTCAGGTGTCACGAATCGAATGGCTCTTTCTCCTAATGAGCATTTTCTTGGTAGTAGCCTTTGAAATTATTAACTCTGCTATCGAAAATGTGGTGGATTTGGCCAGCAACTATCACTTTTCTATGTTGGCCAAGAAAGCCAAGGACATGGCAGCAGGAGCCGTGCTTGTGGTCTCTCTTTTTGCTGCAGTGACAGGTGCACTTATCTTTCTCCCACGCATTTGGGATATACTATTTTAAACACTAAGAGGAAATTATGACATTTAAATCAGGCTTTGTAGCCATTTTAGGACGTCCCAATGTTGGGAAGTCAACCTTTTTGAATCACGTCATGGGGCAAAAGATTGCTATTATGAGTGACAAGGCGCAAACAACGCGCAATAAAATCATGGGGATTTACACCACGGATAAGGAGCAAATCGTCTTTATCGACACGCCGGGGATTCACAAGCCTAAGACGGCTCTTGGGGATTTCATGGTGGAATCTGCCTACAGCACCCTTCGTGAAGTGGACACCGTTCTTTTCATGGTGCCTGCTGATGAAGCGCGTGGTAAGGGGGACGACATGATTATCGAGCGTCTTAAGGCTGCCAAGGTTCCTGTTATTCTAGTGGTGAACAAGATTGATAAGGTTCATCCAGACCAGCTTTTGTCTCAGATTGATGATTTCCGTAATCAGATGGACTTTAAGGAGATTGTCCCTATCTCAGCCCTTCAGGGGAATAACGTTTCTCGTCTAATCGACATCCTTAGTGAAAATCTTGAGGAAGGTTTCCAGTATTTCCCAGCTGATCAAATCACAGATCATCCTGAGCGTTTCTTGGTTTCAGAAATGATTCGTGAGAAGGTTCTCCACTTAACACGCGAAGAGATTCCGCACTCAGTCGCAGTAGTAGTTGACTCTATGAAACGGGACGAAGTGACAGACAAGGTTCATATCCGGGCAACCATCATGGTTGAGCGCGATAGCCAAAAGGGTATTGTCATCGGAAAAGGTGGCGCAATGCTCAAGAAAATTGGGACCATGGCCCGTCGTGATATCGAACTCATGCTAGGGGATAAGGTTTTCCTAGAAACTTGGGTCAAGGTCAAGAAAAACTGGCGTGATAAAAAGCTAGATTTGGCTGACTTTGGTTATAATGAGAAAGAATACTAAGTAGAGGTGGGCTCATGCCTGCTTCTTGTTTTTACAGAAGGAGGGACTATGCCTGAATTACCTGAGGTTGAAACGGTTCGTCGTGGATTGGAAAAATTGATTTTGGGAAAGAAGATTTCTAATATAGAGATTGCTTATCCTAAGATAATCAAGACAGATGTGGACGAGTTTCAAAAGGAACTAGCTGGCCAAGTAATTGAGTCCATGGGGCGCCGTGGAAAATATCTACTTTTTTACCTGACAAACAAGGTTTTGATTTCCCATCTGCGGATGGAGGGCAAGTATTTCTACTATCCAGACCAGGTTCCTGAACGCAAGCATGCTCATATTTTCATTCGGTTTGAAGATGGAGGTACGCTTGTTTATGAGGATGTACGCAAGTTTGGTACGATGGAACTGCTGGCCCCCGACCTATTGGAAGCCTACTTTGTTTCTAAAAAACTAGGCCCTGAGCCAAGAGAAAAGGACTTTGATTTGCAGACCTTCCAGGCTGCCCTAGCCAAATCTAAAAAGCCTATCAAATCCCACCTCCTAGACCAGACCTTGGTAGCTGGACTTGGCAATATCTATGTGGATGAGGTTCTCTGGCGAACTAAGGTCCATCCAGCTAGACCTTCCCAGACTTTGACAGCAGAAGAAGCAACAGCCATCCATGACCAGACCATTGCTGTTTTGGGACAGGCAGTTGAAAAAGGTGGCTCTACCATTCGGACCTATACCAATGCCTTTGGGGAAGACGGAACTATGCAGGATTTTCATCAGGTCTATGACAAGGCTGGCCAAGAATGTGCAAGCTGTGGGACAGTGATTGAGAAAATCCAACTTGGCGGACGAGGAACTCATTTTTGTCCTCAGTGTCAAAGGAGGGACTGATGGGAAAAATCATTGGAATTACAGGAGGAATTGCCTCTGGTAAGTCAACTGTGACAAATTTCCTAAGAGAAAAAGGTTTTCAAGTGGTGGATGCTGACGCAGTCGTCCACCAGCTACAAAAATCTGGTGGTCGTCTTTATCAGCTCTTAGTTCAGCACTTTGGGCAGGAAATCATCCTTGAAAATGGAGAACTTAATCGCCCTCTCCTGGCTAGTCTCATCTTTTCAAATCCTGAGGAGCAGGAATGGTCTAAACAAACCCAAGGAGAGATTATTCGTGAGGAATTGGCTGCACTGAGAGAACAGTTAGCCCAGACAGAAACGGTTTTTTTCATGGATATTCCCTTGCTTTTTGAACAGGACTACGCCAACTGGTTTGATGAAACATGGCTGGTCTATGTGGACCGTGATATCCAAGTAGAACGTTTCATGAAACGGGATCATCTTTCTAAGGAAGTAGCGGAGTCGCGTCTGGCAGTCCAGTGGTCTTTAGAGGAAAAGAAAAAATTGGCGAGTCATATATTAGATAATAATGGCAGTCGTGATCAGCTTGTGGGTCAAGTAGTGAAGTTACTTGAAGGAGGCGGTAGCTGTGCAAGAGATTAGTTGGAAAGAGAATCTTCGTGTCGCCTGGTTCGGTAGTTTTTTAACGGGAGCCAGTATTTCCTTGGTCGTACCTTTTATGCCTATCTTTGTAGAGCAGTTGGGAATTGAAGGAGACCAAGTTGCTTTCTATGCTGGATTAGCCATCTCAGTTTCGGCTGTTTCAGCAGCTTTGATTTCTCCTATCTGGGGTATTCTTGCTGACAAGTACGGTCGTAAACCCATGATGATTCGAGCTGGGCTTGCTATGACCATCACCATGGGAGGCTTGGCCTTTGTTCCAAATATCTATTGGTTAATCTTTCTTAGATTACTAAATGGCGTATTTACAGGTTTCGTACCGAATGCGACAGCTTTAATAGCCAGTCAAGTACCCAAGGATAAGTCTGGCTATGCTTTGGGGACTTTATCAACTGGAGTAGTAGCTGGAACCCTAACCGGCCCCTTTGTAGGTGGCTTGATTGCTGAAATTTTTGGGATTCGTAACGTCTTTTTATTGGTAGGTGGCTTCTTATTTTTAGCTGCGATCCTGACCATTTTCTTTATCAAGGAAGATTTTCAACCAGTAGCTAAGGAGAAGGCTATCCCGACGAAAGAGTTATTTTCTTCTTTCAAGTATCCTAGGCTTTTAGTAAACCTATTTTTGACTAGCTTTGTCATTCAATTTTCAGCTCAATCAATTGGTCCTATCCTGGCTCTCTATGTGCGGGACTTAGGGCAGACTGAAAATCTCCTCTTTGTATCGGGCTTGATCGTATCCAGTATGGGATTTTCTAGCATGATGAGTGCTGGAGTGATGGGAAAACTAGGAGATAAGGTGGGAAATCATAGACTTTTAGTTGCAGCGCAGATTTATTCAGTCATCATTTACCTTCTTTGTGCCCATGCAACCAGCCCCCTTCAACTTGGCTTGTATCGTTTTCTCTTTGGTTTGGGAACGGGTGCTCTGATACCAGGGGTCAATGCTCTTCTCAGCAAAATGACTCCAAAATCAGGTATTTCAAGAATTTTTGCCTTTAACCAAGTCTTTTTCTACCTTGGGGGTGTTGTTGGTCCCATGACTGGTTCAGCAGTAGCAGGGCAATTCGGCTACCACTCTGTTTTTTATGCGACAGCAGCCTGTGTGGCTCTTAGTTGTTTATACAACTTAGTTCAATTTAGATCATTATTAAAAGTAAAGGAAATCTCGTGCGAGTAAAAATCAATCTCAAATGCTCCTCTTGTGGCAGTATTAATTACCTAACCAGTAAAAACTCCAAAACCCATCCAGACAAGATTGAAGTTTTAAAGTATTGTCCCAAGGAAAGAAAAGTAACCCTACATCTTGAATCTAAGTAGAATTTATGGTAAAATAATAGGGATTTTAAGGAGTTTGATATGTATAACCTATTATTAACCATTTTATTAGTATTATCTGTTGTGATTGTGATTGCGATTTTCATGCAACCAACTAAGAACCAATCCAGCAATGTATTTGATGCCAGCTCAGGTGATTTGTTTGAACGTAGTAAAGCGCGTGGTTTTGAAGCCGTGATGCAACGTTTGACAGGTATTTTAGTCTTTTTCTGGCTAGCCATTGCCTTAGCATTGACGGTATTATCAAGTAGATAAGAAATGGGCGAGACTAGGTCTTAGCCTATTTTTATTTTTAATGACACTTCTAAAGTTATCAATCAAAAAGAAATTATAAAAATCTAGAAAGAAAACATGAAAGATAAAATTAAAGAATATTTGCAAGAGAAGGGGCGAGTGACGGTAAATGACCTTGCTCAGGCTCTCGGAAAGGATGGGTCCAAGGATTTCCGTGAGTTGATTAAAACCCTGTCTCTGATGGAAAGAAAGCACCAGATTCGCTTTGAAGATGATGGCAGTTTATGTCTGGACCAAAAGAAGAAACATGAAATCACCCTCAAAGGGATTTTTCATGCCCATAAAAACGGCTTTGGCTTTGTCAGTCTAGAAGGCGAAGAGGACGATCTTTTTGTAGGAAAAAACGATGTCAACTATGCCATTGATGGTGATACCGTTGAGGTCGTGATTAAGAAAGTCGCTGACCGTAACAAAGGAACTGCAGCCGAAGCTAAAATTATCGATATCCTAGAGCATAGTCTGACAACAGTTGTTGGGCAAATCGTTCTGGATCAGGAAAAGCCCAAGTATGCGGGCTACATCCGTTCAAAGAATCAGAAAATCAGCCAGCCCATCTATGTGAAGAAACCGGCTATCAAGTTGGAAGGTACTGAAGTTCTCAAGGTCTTTATCGATAAATACCCAAGTAAGAAACATGATTTCTTTGTCGCTAGTGTGCTAGACGTGGTGGGGCACTCGACTGATGCTGGGATTGACGTTCTTGAAGTCTTGGAATCCATGGATATTGTTTCAGAATTTCCAGAAGCTGTTCTCAAGGAGGCAGAAAGGGTGCCAGATGCTCCGTCTCAAAAGGATATGGAAGGTCGTCTGGACCTGAGAGATGAAATCACCTTTACCATTGACGGCGCGGATGCCAAGGACTTGGACGATGCAGTCCACATCAAGCCTTTAAAGAATGGCAATATCGAACTCGGAGTTCACATCGCGGATGTTTCCTACTACGTGACTGAGGGGTCTGCCCTCGACAAGGAAGCCCTTAACCGCGCGACTTCTGTTTATGTGACAGACCGTGTAGTTCCAATGCTTCCAGAACGACTTTCAAATGGTATCTGCTCTCTCAATCCTCAAGTAGATCGCTTGACCCAGTCTGCCATTATGGAAATTGATAAACACGGTCGTGTGGTTCATTACACCATTACACAAACAGTTATCAAGACTAGTTTTCGTATGACCTATAGCGCTGTTAATGATATCCTAGCAGGTGACGAGGAAAAAAGACAAGAGTTTAAGAAAATTGTTCCTAGTATCGAGTTCATGGCCAAGCTTCATGAAAGGCTAGAAAGCATGCGTGAGAAACGTGGTGCCCTTAATTTTGATACCAGTGAAGCAAAGATTCTAGTGGATAAAAAAGGTAAGCCTGTGGATATCGTTCTTCGTCAGCGTGGTGTTGCTGAGAGGATGATTGAGTCCTTCATGTTGATTGCTAATGAAACGGTTGCCGAGCACTTTAGTAAACTGGACCTACCTTTCATTTATCGGATTCACGAGGAGCCCAAGGCTGAAAAAGTTCAGAAGTTTATTGATTATGCTTCGAGCTTTGGTTTGCGGATTTATGGGACTGCCAGTGAGATGAGTCAGGAGGCGCTTCAAGACATCATGCGTGCTGTTGAGGGAGAACCCTATGCGGATGTATTGTCCATGATGCTTCTCCGTTCTATGCAACAAGCTCGCTATTCAGAGCACAATCACGGCCACTATGGTCTTGCTGCCGACTATTACACTCACTTTACTAGTCCCATTCGCCGTTATCCAGACCTCCTTGTCCACCGTATGATTCGGGATTACGGCCGTTCTAAGGAAATAGCAGAGCATTTTGAACAAGTGATTCCAGAGATTGCAACCCAGTCTTCCAACCGTGAGCGTCGTGCCATCGAGGCGGAGCGTGAAGTCGAAGCCATGAAAAAAGCTGAGTACATGGAAGAATACGTGGGCGAAGAGTATGATGCGGTTGTATCCAGCATCGTCAAATTCGGTCTCTTTGTCGAATTGCCAAATACAGTTGAAGGCTTGATTCACATCACCAATTTGCCTGAATTTTATCATTTCAATGAACGGGATTTGACTCTCCGTGGGGAGAAATCAGGCACAACCTTCCGTGTAGGACAGCAGATTCGCATTCGCGTTGAAAGAGCCGATAAGATGACAGGTGAGATTGACTTCTCTTATATTCCAAGTGAATTTGATGTCATCGAAAAAGGCTTGAAACAAGCTGGGCGCAAAGACAGGGGTCGTGGTTCAAGTCGCCGTTCAGACAAGAAGGAAGACAAGAGAAAATCAGGGCGCTCAAGTGATAAGCACAAGCATTCCCAAAAAGACAAGAAGAAAAAGGGCAAGAAACCTTTTTACAAAGAAGTAGCTAAGAAAGGAGCCAAGCATGGCAAAGGGCGAGGGAAAGGTCGTCGCACAAAATAAAAAGGCGCACCACGACTATACAATCGTAGATACGCTAGAGGCAGGGATGGTCCTGACTGGAACTGAAATCAAGAGCGTTCGAGCTGCTCGAATCAATTTCAAGGACGGGTTTGCTCAGGTAAAAAATGGGGAAGTCTGGTTGAGCAATGTTCATATTGCCCCTTACGAAGAGGGCAATATCTGGAACCAGGAACCAGAACGTCGTCGCAAACTCTTACTCCATAAGAAGCAAATCCAAAAATTGGAACAAGAGACTAAAGGAACTGGAATGACCCTTATTCCCCTCAAAGTCTATCTCAAAGATGGCTATGCCAAGCTCCTTTTAGGACTTGCCAAAGGGAAGAATGACTATGATAAACGGGAGTCAATCAAGCGTCGTGAACAAAACCGCGACATCGCGCGTGTCATGAAAGCTGTCAACCAGCGTTAAGAAGAGGAAGTAAAATGGAAAAATTAATTGCCTATAAACGGATGCCCTTGTGGAATAAACAGACCATGCCAGAAGCTGTCCAGCAAAAACACAATACCAAGGTCGGGACTTGGGGAAAAATCACTGTTTTGAAGGGGGCACTCAAGTTTATTGAGTTGACTGAAGATGGTGAGGTTCTAGCTGAGCACCTCTTTGAGGCAGGAGCAGACAACCCTATGGCGCAACCTCAAGCCTGGCACCGAGTGGAAGCAGCCACAGAAGATGTGGAATGGTACTTGGAATTTTATTGTAAACCTGAGGATTATTTTCCTAAGAAGTACAATACCAATCCTGTTCATTCAGAGGTTCTAGAGGCTATGCAGACGGTGAAGCCAGGGAAAGCCTTGGATTTGGGTTGTGGTCAAGGACGTAACTCTCTCTTTCTTGCACAGAATGGTTTTGATGTGACAGCTGTGGATCAAAATGAATTGTCCCTTGAAATCTTGCAAAGCATTGTGGAACAAGAGGATCTAGACATGCCTGTCGGACTTTATGATATCAATTCAGCTAGCATTGGGCAAGACTATGATTTCATCGTATCGACAGTTGTTCTGATGTTCCTACAAGCGGACCGCATTCCAGCTATTATCCAAAATATACAGGAGCACACTACGGTCGGTGGCTATAACCTTATCGTCTGTGCCATGGATACAGAGGATTATCCTTGCTCGGTTAACTTCCCATTTACCTTTAAAGAAGGAGAGCTAGCCGACTACTACAAGAATTGGGAGTTGGTCAAGTACAATGAAAACCCAGGACATCTGCACCGTCGTGATGAAAATGGTAATCGCATTCAACTACGCTTTGCGACTATGCTAGCCAAGAAAATCAAGTAAATCAAATCTATACCAGCGAATAGAAACTACTTTGCAAGATTTCTATTCGTTTTTGTTTGCGTTGGTTGATTAGGGCAAACAGAATTTTATGCTATACTAGAAGTAGGAAGAGTGAGCAGTAGAAGTGTGTTACTTCATCTCTCTACGCAAGGAATTGTAAATTGTGGAGGTGATCAAATGACTAGTCTTTTGGTGGAGTTGTATGATCGGCATGTATTGGAAAAGAATGTCTACCAAGCTTTTGTCAGTGATTGTGACGAGATTCTCTTCCTATCTTTGACGAAAATAAGCAATAACGATAAACTTTCACTGCGTCATTTTATCCTGGATGAGGTGCCTCATATCCAACGAGTAACCTTTCGTCAGCTATCCTTAGAACAGCTGTCTAACCAGTTAGATTATTGCCTAGCAGGTTACGACCAAGTCCTTCTCGATGTTTTTGGAGGAGATTCACTACTAGCCTTATCTCTCTATCAATACGGCTTGGATCGTCACCTCCCCATCGTTGCAATGGATGTTGAACGAGGAAAACAATACAAGTGGGTAGCTGGTCAGTTGGAAAAAGAAGACTTGGACATTCCTACCCTAAGCATCCAAGAGTTGATAGCCTTGCGTGGTGGAAAAATGCTCAAATCAAAACGCCCTATCCACTCAGTTCAAGAAATTTTAGCCATCAAAAAACTAGCCAGTTCTGCCATTGCCAACCCTTCCCACTGGTATCAAGTGACCCAATTTTTCTCTCTAGCTAAGACCAATGACCTGCATGCAGAGACCGAAAAAATACTGGAAAACAACGGCAAGTATTATCACTATCCAGAATCCCTTATCCCCTTACTAGTGGAAGCGGGAATGCTTTGTATGGAAAGCGAAGACAAGAAACGAGTAGCTTACAGTTTTCCAAGTCAAGAAGCTCAAGTTTTTTGTCGCAACAAGGGGCATATTTTAGAGCTGTATCTCTATCTCTTGGCGCTTGAATCTCAGCTGTTTGATGAGTGCATGATAGGCGGTGAGATTGATTGGAATGGTATCTTTCCAGAGGCAGACAATGTTCAAAATGAGATTGATGTCATTCTGAGAAAGGGACGCTCGATCACCTTTATCTCTTGCAAGATGACCGATTTATCAGTTGAAGCCATCAACGAACTAGAAGTCTACGCCAATCATTTTGCTGGAGAGAGTTGCCTCAAGTTAATTGTCTGTACGGGGAAAATCAATCCTGTTTATGCCAATCGCTGTCAGGAATACGGAGTGCTGGTTATTAGAAGTGAGCAGATTCCCAATCTCATTCCTATGCTAAAAAAATACTCTAAGAGATTTAAAAGGTAAAAAAGCAATATGAAAGACTGGAATTCCAGTCTTTTTTACTTCTTTTTCGAATAAATGAGAAAAGGAGGTAGACCATGTTTGTAGCCAGAGATGCCAAGGGAAAATTGGTAAATGCCCTCGAAAAAGACGTTACCAAGCAAGCTTATACTTGTCCAGCCTGTGGTGGTGGACTACGATTACGCCAAGGACAGAGCATTCGAACACACTTTGCCCATGAAAGGTTAAGAGATTGTATCGCTATTTTTGAAAATGAAAGTCCAGAACACTCGGGCAATAAAGAGGCCCTTTATCGCTGGGGCAAGAAAGACAATCAGGTCTCCTTAGAATATAGTTTGCCCGAGATTCAGCAGATAGCAGATGTTCTCGTCAATGAGAAACTAGCTCTGGAGGTTCAGTGCAGTCCCTTGTCTCAAAAGCTTTTAGGCGATAGAAGCCAAGGATACCGTAGCCAGGGCTATCAGGTTATCTGGCTACTGGGAGAAAAACTCTGGTTAAAAGAGCGATTAACACAACTGCAAAGGGGATTTCTCTATTTTAGTCAAAATATGGGTTTCTATGTTTGGGAACTAGATTTCAAAAAACAAATTTTGAGACTCAAATATCTTCTGCATCAGGATCTACGTGGCAAACTTCATTTTCAGGTTAAGGAATTTCCCTATGGCCAAGGAAATCTCTTGGAAATTCTACGATTTCCTTATCAAAAACAAAAACTGCCTCGTTTTGTAGTTGTACAAGATTCCACTATTTGTCACTACATTCGCCAACAGTTGTACTACCAAACGCCTTACTGGATGAAGAAGCAGGAGGAAGCATATCATCAAGGAAACAATCTATTAAACCGTCAACTGGACGATTGGTATCCCCAAATCAGACCAATAGAGTCAGGTGATTTTTTGCAGATTGAAACGGATTTGACTAGCTATTATAGAAATTTTCAGGCTTACTATCAAAAAAATCCGAAAAATAATCGCCAAAAGCTCTATCCACCAGCTTTTTATCACTTATATTTCTCAAAAAATGTGGTAAAATAGAAAGGATGGAGGAATCTTATGGTATTACAACGACATGAAATAAATGAAAAAGATACATGGGATCTTTCAACAATCTACCCAACAGACCAGGCTTGGGAAGAAGCCTTGAAAGATTTAACTGAAAAAGTACAAACAGCAGCCCAGTATGAGGGGCATCTCTTGGATAGCGCAGACAGTTTGCTTGAGATTACAGAATTCTCACTTGACTTGGAACGCCAAGTTGAAAAGCTTTATGTCTATGCACATATGAAAAATGACCAGGACACGCGTGAAGCCAAGTATCAAGAGTACTATGCCAAGGCTATGGCCCTATACAGTCAGTTAGAACAAGCCTTTTCATTCTATGAACCTGAGTTTATGGAGATTAGCGAAGAGCAGTATGCGGCTTTCCTAAAAGCTCAACCAAAACTCCAAGTTTACAAACACTTTTTTGATAAGCTCTTGCAGAAGAAAGACCATGTTCTTTCACAACGTGAGGAAGAATTACTTGCTGGAGCTGGAGAAATCTTTGGCGCTGCTAGTGAAACTTTCGCTATTTTGGACAATGCGGATATTAGCTTCCCATACGTCCTTGATGACGAAGGCAAGGAAGTGCAACTCTCACACGGTACTTATATTCGCTTGATGGAGTCTAAAAATCGTGAAGTGCGTCGAGGTGCCTATGAAGCCCTCTATGCGACTTATGAGCAATTCCAACACACTTATGCTAAGACTTTGCAGACAAATGTTAAGGTGCAAAACTACCGAGCAAAAGTTCGCAACTATAAGAGTGCTCGCCATGCAGCCCTCGCAGCAAACTTTGTTCCAGAAAGTGTCTATGACAATCTAGTAGCAGCAGTTCGCAAGCACTTGCCACTCTTGCATCGATACCTTAACCTTCGTTCAAAAATCTTGGGTATTTCTGATCTCAAGATGTACGATGTTTACACACCACTGTCTTCAGTAGAATACAGCTTTACTTATGAGGAAGCCTTGAAAAAGGCAGAAGAAGCCTTGGCTGTCTTGGGTGACGACTACTTGAGCCGTGTCAAACGTGCCTTCAGCGAGCGTTGGATTGATGTCTATGAAAATCAAGGCAAGCGTTCTGGTGCCTACTCTGGTGGTTCTTATGATACCAATGCCTTTATGCTTCTCAATTGGCAGGACAATCTAGACAATCTCTTTACCCTTGTCCATGAAACAGGTCACAGTATGCACTCAAGCTATACTCGTGAAACCCAACCTTATGTTTACGGAGATTACTCTATCTTCTTGGCTGAGATTGCCTCAACGACCAACGAAAATATCTTGACAGAGAAATTGTTGGAGGAAGTAGAAGACGATGCAACTCGCTTTGCTATCCTTAATAACTTCTTGGACGGTTTCCGTGGAACAGTCTTCCGTCAAACTCAATTCGCTGAGTTTGAACATGCCATCCACCAAGCAGACCAAAATGGAGAAGTCTTGACAAGTGATTTCCTCAATAAACTCTATGCTGACTTGAACCAAGAGTACTACGGACTCAGCAAGGAAGACAATCCTCAGATCCAGTACGAATGGGCACGCATTCCGCACTTCTACTATAATTACTATGTATACCAGTATTCGACTGGTTTTGCGGCTGCTTCAGCCTTGGCTGAGAAGATTGTCCATGGTAGTCAGGAAGACCGTGACCGCTATATCGACTACCTCAAGGCTGGTAAGTCTGACTATCCGCTCAATGTTATGAGAAAAGCGGGTGTTGATATGGAAAAAGAAGACTATCTTAACGATGCCTTTGCAGTCTTTGAACGTCGCTTGAACGAGTTTGAAGCCCTTGTTGAAAAATTGGGACTAGCTTAAGATGGTAGAGTCTTATAGTAAAAATGCCAATCACAATATGCGACGTCCAGTCGTCAAGGAAGAAATCGTAGAACTCATGCGCCAGCGTCAAAAGCAGGTGACAGGTTCCTTGAAAGAATTGGAAGTCTTCGCTCGCAAGGAAAACATTCCCATTATTCCCCATGAAACGGTCGCTTACTTTCGATTTCTCATGGAAAGTCTGCAGCCTAAGAATATTTTGGAAATTGGGACGGCGATTGGCTTTTCAGCCCTCTTGATGGCGGAACATGCGCCAAATGCCAAGATTACAACGATTGACCGTAATCCTGAGATGATTGGCTTTGCCAAGGAAAACTTTGCCCAGTTTGATAGTCGCAAGCAAATCACCCTCTTAGAGGGAGATGCAGTCGATGTCCTATCAACCTTGACAGAAACTTATGACTTTGTCTTTATGGATTCGGCCAAGTCCAAGTATATCGTCTTTCTACCAGAAATCCTCAAACACTTGGAAGTCGGTGGAGTAGTCGTCTTGGATGATATTTTCCAAGGAGGCGATGTTGCCAAGGATATCATGGAAGTTCGTCGTGGTCAACGCACCATTTATAAAGGTTTGCAGAGACTTTTCGACGCAACTTTGGACAATCCAAGTCTAACAGCGACTCTAGTTCCACTTGGGGACGGCATTCTCATGCTGAGAAAGAATGTAGCAGATGTGCAGCTTCCTGAGAGTAAATAATTTTTAGAAAAATTTAAGACAATTTAGTAAAATAGAGAAGGTAACTTACCATAAAAGGAGTAAACATGAAGAAAAAACTATTGGCAGGAGCCATTACCTTATTATCTGTAGCGACTTTGGCTGCTTGTTCAAAAAGTTCTGAAGGGGCTGACCTCATCAGCATGAAGGGTGATGTCGTCACTGAACACCAATTTTATGAACAAGTCAAAAACAATCCAACTGCGCAACAAGTCTTGCTTAATATGACCATCCAAAAAGTATTTGAAAAACAATATGGTTCAGAAGTGACTGACAAAGAGGTGGATGATGCCGTTGCTGAAGAGCAGAAGAAATACGGTGATAGTTATCAAAATGTTCTTTCACGTGCGGGTATGACTCCTGAGACTCGTAAAGCTCAAATTCGCACAAGTAAGTTGGTCGAATTGGCAGTTAAAAAAGCAGCAGAAAATGAATTGACAGACGAAGCTTACCAAAAAGCTTTTGAGTCTTATACACCAGATGTAACAGCTCAGATCATCCGTATGGATAATGAAGACAAGGCCAAAGAAGTGCTTGAAAAAGCAAAAGCAGAAGGAGCTAACTTTGCCCAGTTGGCAAAAGACAACTCAAATGATGACAAGACAAAAGAAAATGGTGGCGAAATCACTTTTGATTCTGCTTCAACAGAACTTCCAGAACAAGTCAAGAAAGCAGCCTTTGCCTTGGATGTGAATGGTGTCTCTGATGTTATCACAGCGACTGGAACACAAGCCTACAGTACCCAATACTACATTATTAAGCTAACCAAGAAAACAGAAAAATCATCAAACTTAGATGACTACAAAGAAAAATTGAAAACGATCATCCTGGCTCAGAAACAAAACGATTCATCCTTCGTTCAAAGTGTCATCGGAAAAGAATTCCAAGCTGCAAATATTAAAGTGAAAGATCCTGTTTTCCAAAATATCTTTGCTCAATACGTTGGTGGTGCAGACTCAAACTCAAGCTCAAGCAGTAGCTCATCAGCAGAATAAAAAAAGAAAATACAAACTTTGTCTTGAAGTTTGTATTTTTTACTAATCAGTTTCGATCAAAGAGCAAAATTCGAAGGATTAAAGGGTAAGAGTTTTTTTCTTTCTGAAAAAATGGTATAATAGCAATCAAAACTAGAAAATAAAACGGAATTGGGAACAGTTTTCTCTGTTTCTATTAGAGTGGTGACATATGAAAATTAGTAAAAGGCACCTATTGAACTATTCCATTTTGATTCCTTACCTCCTTTTATCGATTTTGGGTCTAATCGTCGTTTACTCAACGACGAGTGCTACCTTGATCCAAGAGGGGAAAAGCGCTCTTCAGTTAGCTCGGAACCAAGGAATGTTTTGGGTAGTTAGTTTGATTTTGATTGCCTTAATTTATAAACTGAAACTTGGGTTTTTAAGAAATGAACGCTTGATTTTTATCGTCGTGTTTGTAGAGATGATTCTCCTAGCTTTGGCGCGACTAATTGGTACACCTGTCAATGGAGCTTACGGATGGATATCTGTAGGACCTGTAACGATTCAACCTGCGGAGTACCTTAAGATTATCATTATTTGGTACCTAGCCCATCGATTCTCAAAACAGCAAGATGAGATAGCTGTTTACGATTTCCAGGTCTTGACTCAGAATCAGTGGTTGCCTCGAGCTTTTAACGACTGGCGTTTCGTTTTGCTGGTTTTGATTGGTAGTTTGGGAATTTTCCCTGACTTGGGAAATGCGACTATTCTGGTCTTGGTGTCGCTGCTTATGTACACAGTCAGTGGAATTGCCTATCGTTGGTTCTCGACTATTCTAGCTCTCTTAGCAGGAAGTTCCATTTTAGCCTTGTCTGTCATTCGTCTTGTTGGGATTGAGAAGTTTTCTCAAATTCCGGTATTTGGTTACGTTGCTAAACGTTTCAGCGCCTTCTTTAATCCTTTCAATGACTTGGCAGGCGCAGGGCACCAGCTTGCAAATTCTTACTATGCCATGGTTAATGGTGGTTGGTTTGGACTAGGTTTAGGAAATTCCATTGAGAAACGTGGTTATTTGCCAGAAGCCCACACGGATTTCGTCTTTTCGATTGTCATCGAGGAGTTTGGATTTGTAGGAGCGAGTATGATTTTGGCACTCCTCTTCTTCTTGATTTTGAGAATCATCCTAGTCGGTATTCGAGCTAAGAATCCCTTTAACTCTATGGTTGCTATCGGTGTCGGAGGGATGATCCTTGTTCAGGTCTTTGTCAATATCGGTGGGATTTCCGGTTTGATTCCTTCTACAGGTGTAACCTTCCCCTTCCTTTCACAAGGGGGGAATAGCCTCCTAGTCTTATCTGTAGCCATTGCCTTTGTACTAAATATCGATGCTAGTGAAAAACGTGCCAAACTTATCAGAGAATATGAAGGTCAAACTCCTGTTACTCTATAAGGATTGAATGGAAAGGAAAGTTTATGTCACTTCAAAAATTAGAAAACTATAGCAATAAAGCCGTCGTCCAAGAAGAAGTCTTGATTTTGACAGAGCTATTAGAAGACATCACAAAAAATATGCTTGCGCCTGAGACTTTTGATAAAATCATGCAGTTGAAGGACTTGTCTACAAGCGAAAACTATCAAGGACTCAATAAATTGGTGACCAGCCTTTCAAACGAGGAAATGATCTATATTTCTCGTTATTTCTCAATTCTTCCACTCTTGATCAATATCTCTGAAGATGTGGATTTGGCTTATGAGATCAATCACCAAAATAATGTGGACCAAGACTATCTAGGAAAACTGTCAACAACCATTAAGATGGTGGCTGAAAAAGAAAACGCGGCTACAATTTTGGAGCAGTTGAATGTAGTTCCAGTTTTGACGGCCCACCCGACTCAAGTACAACGCAAGAGTATGCTGGACTTAACTAATCATATCCATACACTTTTACGGAAGTACCGTGATGTCAAACTAGGCTTGATTAATAAAGAAAAATGGCACACCGATCTCCGTCGTTATATTGAGATTATCATGCAAACGGACATGATTCGCGAAAAAAAATTGAAAGTAACCAACGAAATCACCAACGTGATGGAGTACTATCAAAGTTCTTTCTTGAATGCTGTTCCGCGTTTGACGGCTGAGTATAAGAAACTAGCTAAGGAACAAGGTATCGAGCTCCAGCATCCAAAACCGATTACCATGGGGATGTGGATTGGAGGAGACCGTGATGGAAATCCTTTCGTAACTGCGGAAACCCTCAACAAATCAGCCTTGACCCAGTGTGAAGTCATCATGAACTATTACGATGAAAAGATTTATAACCTTTATCGTGAATTTTCACTTTCAACCAGTATCGTGAATGTCAGTGACAAGGTTCGTGAGATGGCGCTCAAGTCTCAAGATAACTCCATTTATCGTGAAAAAGAACTCTATCGTCGTGCCCTCTTTGACATCCAAGCTAAGATGCGGGCAACCAAGATCTATCTTATCGAAGATAAGGATGTTCATCCAAGATATGCTACCGCGGATGAATTTTACCAAGACTTGTTAGCTATCCGGGATTCTCTATTAGAGAACAAAGGTGAATACCTGATTTCAGGAGAATTTGTCGAGCTGATGCAAGCAGTTGAAATCTTTGGATTCTACCTTGCTTCTATCGATATGCGCCAAGATTCTAGTGTTCATGAAGCCTGTGTGGCAGAATTGTTAGCATCCGCAGGTATTAACGACCATTATAGCGACCTTTCTGAAGATGAAAAATGCGCCCTCCTCTTAAAAGAGCTGGAAGAAGACCCTCGTATCCTCTCAGCAACTCATGCTGAAAAGTCAGAACTACTTGAGAAGGAACTGTCTATATTTAAAGCCGCTCGCAAGTTGAAGGATAAATTAGGTGAAAACGTCATCCGTCAAACCATCATCTCTCATGCAACCAGCGTGTCTGATATGCTAGAACTAGCAATTATGCTTAAGGAAGTCGGCTTGGTGGATGCCCAAAAAGCCCGCGTTCAGATTGTTCCTCTCTTTGAAACTATCGAGGACTTGGATCATTCGGAAGAAACCATGAGAAGATATTTCTCTCTTCCTTTGGCTAAAAAATGGATTGCTTCAAAAGACAACTACCAAGAAATCATGCTTGGCTACTCTGATAGTAACAAGGACGGTGGTTACCTGTCATCATGTTGGACTCTATATAAAGCTCAACAGCAACTGACTGCTATTGGAGACGAATTTGGCGTTAAAGTAACCTTCTTCCACGGTCGTGGTGGTACCGTGGGCCGTGGTGGTGGTCCAACTTATGAAGCCATTACATCTCAACCGCTCAAGTCTATCAAGGACCGCATCCGTTTGACTGAGCAGGGAGAAGTGATTGGAAACAAATACGGAAACAAAGACGCTGCTTATTATAACCTTGAAATGTTAGTTTCTGCAGCCATTAACCGTATGATTACCAAGAAGAAGAGCGATACTAATACGTCAAATCGTTACGAAGCTATCATGGATCAAGTAGTGGACCGTAGCTACGATATCTACCGTGATTTGGTCTTTGGAAATGAACATTTCTATGACTACTTCTTTGAATCCAGTCCGATTAAGGCTATTTCAAGCTTCAATATCGGTTCGCGTCCAGCCGCTCGTAAGACTATTACAGAAATCGGTGGCCTACGTGCTATTCCTTGGGTCTTCTCATGGTCACAAAGTCGTGTCATGTTTCCTGGATGGTATGGCGTGGGTTCAAGCTTCAAAGAATTTATTGATCAAGATCCTGATAATATTGAGATTCTCCGTGACATGTACCAAAACTGGCCTTTCTTCCAATCTCTGCTCTCTAATGTGGACATGGTCTTGTCTAAGTCTAACATGAACATTGCCTTCGAATATGCCAAACTTTGTGAAGATGAAGAAGTGCAAGCCATCTATTACACCATTTTAGATGAATGGCAGTTGACCAAGGACGTTATTTTAGCTATTGAAGGCTATGACGAACTCTTGGCTGAAAACTCTTACCTAAAAGACAGTCTAAACTATCGTATGCCTTACTTTAATATCCTTAACTACATCCAGTTGGAATTGATTAAACGTCAACGTCGTGGTGAATTGTCAACAGACGAAGAAAGATTGATTCATACAACCATTAACGGAATTGCAACAGGTTTGCGTAATTCAGGTTGATATTTTCTAAACTTCCTCTTTTTCTAGGGGAAGTTTTTGAATAGTTTGAAAAATTCCAAAAATAGTCTTGACAAGTAATTGAAAAATGATATAATTTAAACATTCAGAAAGTAATCATTGAAGTTTTTTAGAGAGTCTGTGGTTGGTGGAAACAGATAAATGAAAGTGATGAAAATTGGGCTGAATGTTCTTAAGAATTTGAAATCATAAAAATTCGGTGAGCACACCTTACAGTGCAACTCGTGAATGCGAGAAAGAGCGATAGGGATATTCCCTATAATTGAGGTGGCACCGCGCATCGACGTCCTCACACAAGTTTTTTGTGTGAGGACTTTTTTGTTGGAGGATGATGATGGAATTTAAACGATGGCGTCGCTTGTTTTGAGTGAAAAGAGTATACTACAAGTGATTTAAAGGAGAAAAAATATGAAAAATAAACGTTTAATTGGAATTATCGCTGGATTAGCAGTATTGGTAGTGGCTAGTTTGATCTATTCATCTATGAACAAGCCAGCAGCTAAGGTGGAGCAAAAAGTTGCTAAGGTTGGTGTTCTTCAATTTGTTAGTCACCCATCCTTGGACTTGATTTACCAAGGGATTCAAGATGGACTAGCTGAAGAAGGCTATAAAGGTGACCAAGTGAAAATCGACTTTATGAACTCTGAAGGGGATCAGAGCAAGGTTGCAACCATGAGTAAGCAGTTAGTAGCAAATGGAAATGACGTTGTTGTTGGGATTGCGACACCAGCGGCTCAAGGTTTAGCTAGCGTTACGAAAGACCTACCAGTTATCATGGCTGCTATTACAGACCCAATCGGTGCTAACTTGGTCAAAGATTTGAAAAAACCAGGTGGCAACATCACAGGGGTATCAGACCACAACCCTGCTGAACAACAAGTAGAGTTGATTAAAGCTCTCACACCAAATGTTAAAACAATCGGTGCTCTTTACTCAAGTAGCGAAGATAACTCAAAAACACAGGTAGAAGAATTCAAGGCTTATGCTGAAAAAGCAGGTTTGACAGTCGAAACCTTTGCCGTTCCTTCGACTAACGAAATTGCTTCAACAGTTAATGTTATGACCAGCAAGGTCGACGCTATCTGGGTTCCAATTGACAACACCATCGCATCAGCCTTCCCAACAGTTGTATCAAGCAACCAAACAGCTAAAAAACCAATCTACCCAAGCGCAACTGCCATGGTAGAAGCGGGAGGTCTGGCATCTGTAGTAGTTGACCAACACGACCTTGGAGTGGCTACTGGTAAGATGATTGCTAAAGTTTTGAAAGGTGAAAAACCAGCTGATACGCCAGTTAATGTCTTTTCAACTGGTAAGTCAGTTATCAACAAAAAACTAGCGCAAGAACTTGGAATCACTATTCCTGAGTCTGTTCTAAAAGAAGCAGGGCAAGTGATTGAATAATGAAAAAGGAGGAGTTGGGGACATCTCCTCCCATTTTTACTAAAGAAAGAAATGAGTGAAAGAATATGATAGTATCCATTATTTCTCAGGGAATGGTGTGGGCGATTTTAGGTTTGGGAATCTTTATGACCTTTCGAATTTTAAATTTTCCGGATATGACGACTGAGGGCTCTTTCCCACTAGGGGGAGCAGTAGCTGTAACCTTGATAACACAAGGGGTGAATCCATTTTTAGCGACCTTGGCTGCAGTAGGAGTGGGCTGCCTAGCTGGTATGGCAACAGGTCTCTTATACACCAAAGGTAAAATACCAACTCTCTTATCAGGAATTTTGGTCATGACTTCTTGCCATTCCATCATGCTGATGATTATGGGACGTGCCAATCTGGGGCTTCTTGGAACTAAGCAAATTCAGGATGTCTTACCTTTTGATTCAGACCTTAACCAACTCCTGACTGGATTAATCTTTGTAGCTCTTGTTATTGGCCTTATGCTCTTTTTCCTAGATACCAAACTAGGTCAGGCCTACATCGCTACAGGTGACAATCCCGATATGGCTCGTAGCTTTGGTATCAATACAGGACGGATGGAACTTATGGGCTTGGTTCTCTCAAATGGGATCATCGCACTTGCAGGAGCCTTAATTGCTCAACAAGAAGGATACGCGGATGTTTCTCGAGGAATCGGCGTGATTGTCGTAGGGCTTGCTAGCTTGATTATTGGTGAGGTTTTGTTCAAGAGTTTGACCCTAGCGGAGCGACTTATGACCATCGTTGTAGGTTCTATCGCTTATCAGTTCCTCGTATGGGGAGTGATTGCTCTTGGATTTAATACAAGTTATCTTCGTTTGTACAGCGCCTTGATTTTGGCAGTTTGCCTTATGATTCCAACCTTCAAAAGCAAATACCTGAAAGGAGTCAAGTTTAGCAAATGACAGCAATTGTAGAATTAAAAAATGCTACCAAAGTCATCACGAATGGCTTTGACGAGGAAAAAATCATTCTAAATGATGTTTCTCTTGAAATTTTCGAACATGATTTCATTACCATCCTAGGTGGAAATGGAGCTGGAAAGTCAACTCTTTTTAACACTATTGCAGGTACCCTACCTTTAACAAGTGGAAGTATCCGTATCATGGGCGAGGATGTGACGCATTTTTCACCTGAAAAGCGGGCTAAGTACCTGTCTCGTGTCTTTCAGGATCCTAAAATGGGTACGGCTCCTCGTATGACGGTGGCGGAAAATCTCTTGATTGCCAAGTATCGTGGTGAGAAGAGAGGACTCCTTCCTAGGAGACTTTCAAGCCATAGAGAAGAATTTCAGACAACCATTGAAAAAGTGGGAAATGGGCTTGAAAAACATCTGGACACTCCGATTGAGTTTCTTTCAGGTGGACAACGTCAGGCCTTGAGTCTCTTGATGGCAACCTTGAAGCGACCAGAGTTGCTCTTGTTGGATGAACACACAGCAGCTCTCGACCCAAAGACCAGTGTTGCTTTGATGGAGTTAACAGATGACTTTGTCAGCAAGGATCATCTAACAGCCTTGATGATTACCCACCATATGGAGGATGCACTGAAGTATGGAAATCGTCTGATAGTCATGAAGGAAGGCCGTATCATCCAAGACCTCAATAAAGAAGAAAAAGCTAAGATGAAAATCTCAGACTACTATCAATTATTTGAATAGATGAGTTAAATAATCATCAAAAAATAGAGAAGAGAAACTTAGAAGCATTAAAGTGTTTCTGAGTTTTTTATCTCCTCTTTCTATATAGAAGAATAAGGCAAAGAGAATTACGGAAAGCGTATGAAATGGTTTACTTTTTTTCAGAAATAAGCTATACTAGTTTACGTGAAACTATGATAAGATGGAGGTATTGTGTATGGTTGACAAGCAAGTCATTGAAGAAATCAAAAACAATGCCAACATTGTGGAAGTCATAGGTGATGTAATTTCTTTACAAAAGGCTGGACGGAACTATTTGGGGCTCTGTCCTTTTCATGGTGAAAAGACCCCCTCTTTCAACGTTGTGGAAGACAAGCAGTTTTACCATTGTTTCGGTTGTGGGCGCTCAGGAGATGTTTTTAAGTTCATCGAAGAATACCAAGGTGTGTCCTTTATGGAAGCCGTTCAGCTCTTAGGTGAGCGCGTCGGTATTCAACTAGCTATGCCTGTACAGTCTCGTCCTCAACAAGCTTCCCCTCATCAAGCTCTATATGATATGCATGAAGAAGCTGCCCGTTTTTACCATGCCATCCTCATGACGACAAAGATGGGAGAAGAAGCAAGAGCTTATCTCTACAAACGTGGATTGACAGACGATGTTTTGAAGCATTTCCAGATTGGACTGGCTCCAGCAGAGAGAACCTATCTCTACCAACGTTTATCTGACAAGTTTGAGGAAAAGGATTTATTGGATTCTGGCTTGTTTTATCTGTCAGATGGCAATCAGTTTTATGATACCTTTTTCGGACGGATCATCTTTCCTTTGACCAATGACAAGGGGCAGGTTATTGCCTTTTCTGGTCGTGTCTGGCAAGAAACTGATAGTCAGACTGCCAAGTATAAAAATAGTCGTTCAACTGCAATTTTTAACAAGAGTTATGAATTGTATCATTTGGACAAGGCTAAAAAGGGAACAGGTAAAATCACAGAACTCTATTTGATGGAAGGCTTCATGGATGTTATCGCAGCCTACCGTGCTGGTATAGAAAATGCTGTAGCTTCCATGGGAACAGCCTTAAGCAAGGAGCATGTTGACCACCTCAAACGCTTTACCAAAAAGATAGTTCTCAGCTATGATGGCGATAAGGCAGGACAGGCAGCAACAGCCAAAGCTCTGGAAGAATTAAAAGATTTCTCAGTGGAGGTTGTTCGAGTACCTGATGCCATGGACCCAGATGAGTATTTGCAAAAGAATTCTGCTGAAGATCTGGCTTACCTCTTAACAAAGACTCGGATTAGTCCTATAGAGTTCTATATTCACCAGCTCAAGCCGGAAAATAGTGATAACTTGCAGGCGCAAATTGAGTTCATTGAAAAGATTGCACCCCTAATCGCCAAAGAAAAGTCTATCACTGCCCAGAATTCTTACATCCACATTCTGGCGGATAACCTACCTTCCTTTGATTACCAGCAGGTAGAACAGATTGTAAATGAAAGTCGCATTGTTCAGAGGCAGGAAAGAGTCAAAGAGGAGCAACCTCCAGCAGCGATTAGTATACCTGTAACGCGACAATTGACAGCAGTCATGAGAGCAGAGGCTCATCTCCTCTATAGGATGGCTGAAAATCCAGTTGTTTTAAATGACTACAGATTAAGAGAAGATTTTTTCTTTGATACCCCAGAATTTCAGATTCTTTACGAATTGTTAAGTGTAGAGGGAGAAATCGGTTCAGAGGAGCTTTCTCATCAGACGCCTGAGGTTGAAAATGCTTGGTACCATGTTCTTGGTCTAGATTTGCCAGCTGAGATGTCGCCTGAAGAACTTTCTGAAGTCGAAGAGACTCGAAACCGTGCCCTCCTCAGCAAGGACAACTTACGAATTAAAAAGAAAGTGCAAGAAGCTAGTCATGTAGGAGATACAGACACTGCCTTGGAAGAATTGCAACGATTGATTTCCCAAAAGAGAAGAATGGAGTAATAATGGCAACAAAACAAAAAGAAGTAACCACATTTGATGTGCAAGTAGCAGACTTTATCCGTAACCACAAAAAAACAGGAACAGCAACAGACGACGAAATCAATTCAAGTCTAGTTATTCCTTTTACCCTGGATGCAGACGGCATTGAAGACCTTTTGCAACGGATTCAAGATGCTGGAATTTCTATCACAGACAACGAAGGAAATCCAAGCGCGCGTGTTCTTAGTGCGGAAGAAGAACCAGAACTCAGTGATGAGGATTTGATTGGCTCAACCTCTGCCAAGGTTAATGACCCAGTCCGTATGTATTTGAAGGAAATCGGGGTCGTTCCTCTCTTGACCAACGAAGAGGAAAAAGAATTGGCCCTAGCAGTTGAGGCTGGTGATATCGAAGCCAAACAACGTCTTGCGGAAGCCAACCTTCGTTTGGTGGTTTCGATCGCTAAGCGCTACGTAGGGCGTGGCATGCAGTTTCTTGACTTGATCCAAGAAGGAAACATGGGCTTGATGAAGGCCGTTGACAAGTTTGACTATTCAAAAGGATTTAAGTTCTCAACTTATGCAACTTGGTGGATTCGTCAGGCGATTACCCGTGCCATCGCTGACCAGGCCCGCACTATTCGTATCCCTGTCCACATGGTGGAAACCATTAACAAGCTTGTCCGTGAACAGCGTAACCTCCTTCAAGAATTGGGGCAAGATCCAACTCCTGAACAAATCGCTGAGCGTATGGATATGACACCTGACAAGGTCCGTGAAATCTTGAAAATCGCTCAAGAACCAGTATCACTTGAAACACCGATTGGAGAAGAGGACGATAGCCATCTTGGGGACTTTATCGAAGACGAAGTGATTGAAAATCCAGTAGACTACACAACTCGTATCGTTTTGCGTGAGCAGTTGGATGAAGTCTTGGATACTCTCACAGACCGTGAAGAAAACGTCTTGCGCTTGCGCTTTGGTTTGGACGATGGAAAAATGCGTACCCTTGAAGATGTTGGCAAAGTCTTTAACGTGACTCGTGAGCGTATCCGTCAGATCGAGGCCAAGGCTTTGAGAAAATTGCGCCAACCAAGTCGCAGCAAACCCCTTCGTGATTTTATTGAAGATTAAGAGTGAGGAATAACATGGCTTATACAGAAGAGCAAATTGAAACGATCAAAACACGCATTTTAAATGCCTTGGAAGAAGTCATCGACCCTGAGTTGGGGATTGATATTGTCAACCTAGGTTTAATTTATGAAATTCGTTTTGATGGTGAAACAGGTCACACTGAAATTGATATGACCTTGACAACTATGGGCTGCCCACTGGCTGACCTTTTGACAGACCAGATACACGATGCGATGACAGATGTGCCTGAGGTAACTAATACCGAAGTTAAATTGGTCTGGTATCCAGCTTGGACAGTTGAAAAAATGAGCCGATACGCGCGTATCGCCCTAGGAATTAAATAAAGACTAAGAAAAATGAGAGAGACGATTGGAAAATAGGGTGAATTTATCCTTTTTCCTTTGGTCTCTTCTTTCTTTTGCTGATTTTCTGGAAATAAAATGGTATAATGAATGGTATGGAAAACGAAAAATTGCGTGTCAATATGCTAAGTTCAAGTGAAAAAGTAGCTGGTCAAGGAGTATCAGGCGCCTACCGTGAGTTGGTACGCCTCCTACATCGAGATGCCAAAGACCAGTTGATTGTTACAGAGAATCTTCCTGTAGAGGCAGATGTGACCCACTTTCATACTATTGATTTCCCCTATTATTTATCTACTTTCCAAAAGAAACGCTCTGGGAGAAAAATTGGCTATGTGCATTTCTTGCCTGATACGCTTGAGGGGAGTTTGAAGATTCCATTTTTCCTAAAAGGAATTGTCAAACGCTATGTTTTTTCATTTTACAACCGAATGGAACACTTGGTGGTGGTCAATCCTATGTTTATCGAGGATTTGGTGGCTGCTGGAATTCCGCGTGAAAAAGTAACTTACATCCCAAATTTTGTAAACAAAGAAAAATGGCATCCATTGCCAGCTGAACAAGTTGCACAACTTCGTAAAGAAATGGATCTAGCGGAAGATCAGTTTGTCGTAGTCGGTGCAGGTCAAGTTCAGAAACGAAAAGGGATAGATGATTTTATCCGCCTAGCTGAGGAATTACCAGAAATTACCTTTATCTGGGCAGGTGGTTTTTCATTTGGTGGGATGACAGATGGTTATGAACGCTACAAGAAGATTATGGACAATCCACCAAAAAATCTTATTTTCCCTGGAATTGTGTCACCGGAACGGATGCGGGAACTTTACGCTATGGCGGATCTATTCTTGCTACCAAGTTACAATGAATTATTCCCTATGACCATCCTAGAGGCGGCTAGCTGTGAAGCACCGATTATGTTGAGGGATTTAGATCTATACAAGGTCATCCTTGAAGGGAATTATCGTGCAACAAGTGATGTTTCAGAGATGAGAGAAGCCATTCTCGAATACAAAGATCATCCTGAAAAGTTGAAAGACTTGAAAGAAAAAGCTAGAGAGATTTCTAAAGAGTATTCCGAGGAGCATTTGTTGGAAATCTGGCTAAAATTTTATCGAGAACAGGCTGCTTTGGGCAAAAAGTGAGGTAATTTATGAGAATTGGTTTATTTACAGATACCTATTTCCCTCAAGTTTCCGGGGTTGCGACTAGTATTCGAACTTTGAAGACTGAGCTTGAAAAGCAAGGGCATGCAGTTTTTATCTTTACAACGACTGATAAAGACGTGAACCGATACGAGGATTGGCAAATTATTCGCATTCCGAGTGTCCCTTTCTTTGCATTTAAGGATCGACGATTTGCCTACCGAGGTTTTACAAAGGCGCTTGAAATTGCCAAGCAGTATCAACTTGACATCATTCATACCCAGACAGAATTTTCACTTGGTTTGTTAGGGATTTGGATTGCGAGAGAATTGAAAATTCCAGTTATTCATACCTACCATACCCAGTACGAAGACTATGTGCATTACATTGCTAAAGGCATGCTGATTCGGCCAAGTATGGTAAAATATCTGGTGCGTGGCTTCCTTCATGATGTAGATGGCGTGATTTGCCCTAGTGAGATTGTTCGTGACCTTTTATCTAAATACAAAGTCAAGGTTGAAAAGCGTGTCATCCCAACTGGAATTGAGCTGGCTAAGTTTGAACGACCTGAGATCAAAAAGGAAAACTTGCAAGAACTTCGTTCGAAGTTAGGTATTCAGGAAGGCGAGAAAATGTTACTGAGTCTTTCTCGTATCTCCTATGAGAAGAATATCCAAGCAGTCCTAGATGCCTTTGTTGAGGTATTGAAAGAAGAAGACAAGGTGAAACTTGTTGTTGCAGGTGATGGTCCTTATCTGGACAGTCTGAAGGAACAAGCAGTGAAATTGCAGATCCAAGATCATGTGATTTTTACTGGTATGATTGCTCCAAGTGAGACAGCCTTATACTATAAAGCGGCTGATTTCTTTATCTCTGCATCCACTAGTGAAACCCAAGGCTTGACTTATCTAGAGAGTCTAGCCAGTGGAACGCCTGTTATCGCTCATGGCAATCCTTATCTGGATAATCTGATCAGTGACAAAATGTTTGGAACCCTCTACTATGGAGAGCACGATCTTGCAGGTGCAATCTTGGAGGCCTTGATCGCCACTCCAGATATGAATGAGCAGAAGTTGGCTGACAAGTTGTACGAGATTTCGGCTGAGAATTTTGGGAAGCGAGTTCATGAGTTTTATCTCGATGCGATGATTTCAAATAAATTTGAGCAGGAACTACGTGGCGACGAACCCATGACACAGCGATTCTTAAAAACTATTTTGTACTTACCTCAGCAGGCTGTTTCAGCTCCAGTTAAAGAGTCCAAACGAATATTAAAGGCTTCTAAAGAGCAATTGTCTAGCATCCGGGATTACTGGAGAGATTAGTAAAAATATAGGAGAATAAAATATGGCAAAAAAATTTATGAGAAGTGGTAGAGATCAAAAAATTGGAGGCGTTTGCGCAGGTGTAGCCCACTATTTTGATATTGACCCTACCATTGTACGTGTGATTTGGGGCGTTCTTGCCTTTTGTTATGGGGCAGGGGTACTTGCTTACTTGATTTTATGGGTAATTGCACCTGTTTCTAGCGAATATTAAAAGAGAATCAGAATAGAACAAAGAGAAATAAAAAGGAGTCCAGATGGCTTTTGGAGATAATGGAAAACGTAAAAAAACAATGTTTGAAAAAGTAACGCTTTTTGTCGTGCTAATTATGTTGTTTGTAACCCTTGCTGGTATCTTTGCGACAGCGCTTGGAGCTTTTAGCAGATTCTAAGCAAGTTGCTAAGATAGAAACAATAACTAATGACTGGATTTTCCAGTCCTTTTTAAAGTGAGAAGAAAATATGAGTATGTTTTTAGATACAGCCAAGATCAAGGTCAAGGCTGGTAATGGTGGCGATGGTATGGTTGCCTTTCGCCGTGAAAAGTATGTCCCGAATGGCGGTCCTTGGGGTGGCGATGGCGGACGTGGTGGTAACGTTGTTTTCGTTGTAGACGAAGGCTTGCGTACCTTGATGGATTTCCGCTATAACCGTCATTTTAAGGCCGAATCCGGTGAAAAAGGGATGACCAAAGGAATGCATGGACGTGGTGCAGAAGACCTTCGTGTTCGTGTACCACAAGGAACAACTGTACGTGACGCTGAGACAGGAAAAGTGATTACAGACTTGATTGAACATGGTCAAGAATTTATCGTGGCTCATGGCGGTCGAGGTGGCCGAGGAAACATCCGTTTTGCGACACCAAAAAATTCTGCACCTGAAATCTCTGAGAATGGAGAACCAGGTCAAGAACGTGAGTTGCAACTGGAACTGAAAATCTTGGCGGATGTTGGCTTGGTCGGTTTCCCATCTGTCGGAAAGTCAACTTTGCTTAGTGTCATTACTTCAGCCAAACCAAAGATTGGTGCCTACCACTTTACGACTATTGTCCCTAATCTAGGGATGGTCCGTACACAGTCAGGTGAATCTTTTGCAGTAGCAGACCTTCCAGGTTTGATTGAAGGGGCCAGTCAAGGTGTTGGTCTTGGAACCCAGTTTCTCCGTCATATCGAACGCACTCGAGTTATCCTCCACGTCATCGATATGTCGGCTAGCGAAGGACGTGATCCTTACGAGGACTACCTAGCTATCAATAAAGAATTGGAATCCTACAATCTTCGTCTTATGGAACGTCCACAGATCATCGTTGCCAACAAGATGGACATGCCTGAAAGTCAGGAAAATCTGGAAGCCTTCAAGAAGAAATTGGCAGCAAACTACGATGAGTTTGAAGAACTACCAGCCATCTTCCCTATTTCTGGTTTGACTAAGCAAGGTTTGGCACCCCTTTTGGATGCGACAGCTGAATTGTTGGATAAGACTCCTGAGTTCTTGCTCTATGACGAGTCTGATATGGAAGAAGAAGCTTACTATGGCTTTGACGAGGAAGAAAAAGCCTTTGAGATTAGTCGTGATGATGATGCGACATGGGTACTTTCTGGTGAAAAACTCATGAAACTCTTTAACATGACCAACTTTGACCGTGATGAGTCTGTCATGAAGTTTGCCCGTCAGCTTCGTGGTATGGGGGTTGACGAAGCCCTTCGTGCGCGTGGAGCTAAGGATGGCGACTTGGTCCGAATCGGTAAATTTGAGTTTGAATTTGTAGACTAGGAGATTGATATGGGAGATAAACCGATATCATTCCGAGATGCAGATGGAAATTTTGTTTCTGCAGCAGATGTATGGAATGAAAAGAAACTAGAAGAATTGTTTAATCGTCTCAATCCCAAACGTGCTATTAGATTAGCACGAGAAAAAAAAGGCAATGAGAAGGCTGATAAAGAAGAAAAATAGCCTATCAACATTGATAAAACAGAACCCCGTGATCGTATTTATCACGGGGGATTTTTTAGTCATTGAAGAAAAAAGGTGGCGCAAATTTTTTAAGAATTTCAAAGCAAGTCTGTGCTTCCTCAGCGTTTTCACAGATAAGAAGGCAGACATCATCACCACATACGGTGGCAATGATTTGTTTAAAATTGAGAGCATCGAGAACAGCTCCAAACGATTGGGCAAGGCCTGGCAAGGTTTTGAGGACAACCTGATGCTGGACAGGGCGTAGCATGACCAAGCCATCTTCCATATAGTTTTCCAAGCGTTTTTCCCATTTGGAGATGGAACCAGTATTTAAAACATAATAAGAATGATCTGCTTCGCGAACCTTTGATAGATTCATGGTTTTGATATCGCGTGAGAGAGTGGCCTGTGTGACTTGGATGTCGTTTTCAGCTAGTAAAGCTTGCAACTCTGCCTGTGTATGAATCTTATTTTTAGCTACAAGTGCACGGATGAGTTGGTGTCTATGTTCAGATTTATTCATATGAGGCTGGCTCCTTTTATGAGGGGATGGTGATAGAAGACTGTGTTAAATCAATAGTTAAGTGGTAGTCTGTATTATCTCGAATTGTAATTTCAAAGTCGGTTGTATAGAGAACAAGGCGAAGTGTGTCACCTTTTTTCAGCTTGTAAATAGTTGGTTGCAGCTCTAATTGCACATCCATCCATTCATCTGTAGTAATATCCTCCACTAACAGTAAGTTATTTCTATTTTGTAAATTAAGGTAGCCTTTGGTGATGACACGTTGGGCGCTTGGAGTGAAAGGTAGTTCCAAGAGATTTTCAAGCATGTGGTAGCGACCGTTGTCAATGGTTCTAGCACTTAAAACAGCTGGATAAGGCTGTAGATATTTCTTTTGTCCAAGTTCTAGCAGTTGAGCAGATAATAAGCCCTTGTTTGTACTTGATTTGACATGAAGTTTCAGCTCCACTCGCCCATTTAAGTGAATGTCTTGACTTACTGGAAGGTCAATGGTGATTTGATTGGCTTTTCCTTGGTAAAGTTCTGTATTGAAAGTCTGGTAAGTCTTACCATAACGATCAAAATCTTTTTGATCATACTGGTTTTGAATCACCTTTTCTTCAGTTCCAAGAGAGAAGGTATGCAGTTCATCTTGCTTGCCAAAGTCATCGAGACTATGCCATGTTTGAGGCTCAGTATTATCTTGCCAGATGACAGTAGGAAGTTGATAGTCTGTTGTAAGTCCTAACAATTTCTTGCTTAAGAGGGCATTCATGGATTCGCGGAAGTCAATTGACTGCCAGTTGTTCATATAGACATGGGCACCATGATGGAAAAAGAGGTGCTTGAGAATATTGTCAGGAAGAGCATGAAACATCTGGTAAACATGAAGAGGTTTGACGTTCCAATCCTGGGAACCATGCGTAAAGACGACCTCAGCTTGAACCTTGTGAGCATTGAGCAGATAGTTGCGGTCATGCCAAAACTGATTGTAGTCACCAGTCTTGCGATCCAGTTGCTCTTTTACCTTCTCTAAGTCTGCTTGGTGAGCTTCATTAGCACGAATATAGTCACCAGCTAGGAGATTGCGGGAGTAGGTAAGCTCAGCAAGTGAGTCAAAATCCTCACCTGGATAACCACCAGGGCTAGTCACCAGACCATTTTCACGATAGTAGTTATACCAAGAGGAAATACCTGCTTCAGCGATAATCACTTCTAAGCCATCAACACCAGTTGTCGCAAGACCATTAGACATGGTTCCCAGATAGGAAATTCCTGTTGTTGCGACTTTTCCATTTGACCAGTCAGCCTTGACTTGGCGCTTGCGCGTGTGATCCGTGAAAGCACGACAACGACCATTGAGCCAATCAATGACATTTTTATAAGCTTCAATCTGCTGGTAGTCTCCATTGGTCATGAGACCTTGGGAATCCTTGGTACCAACACCCGATACATAGAGATTGGCAAATCCTCTTGGAAGGAAGTAGTCGTTGAGAGTGTATGAACTATTGATATGAGTTAGCTTCTCTTCAGCTTCTGAGACGACTTCTGCTTGACCATGAGGCTCGACAAAATTCAGCTTAGGTTCCTCAAGCTCGATGGTGTGGGGTGGTTTGACCTCAAGCTCTCCCTCCATTTTGTAGAGAGCCTTGTCGCTGGCTTTGTCGTTGGTCCCTTGGTGATAAGGGCTTGCAGTCATAAGAGCAGGAACTTGTCCATCATAACAAGGGCGAATAATGCTGACCTTGACTAAATCAGGGAGTCCGTCTTTATCAGTATCCACACGACTCTCGACATACACGACTTCACGAATGACATTATGAGTAGAGAAGGTTGCTAAGCTTTTACCGTTAAAGTAGTGGTAGTGATTATCTTCTGCAATAAGACCATCACTAACAAGTTGGTCGATGAGCGTATTTCCTTTTTTCGTTCTCGTATTGAGCAATTGATAAAGATTTTCAATGAGATCTCCATAAACAATAGGAAATCCAGTTTCTTTACGGAATTGTTCAGCATCCTCAAAGTCAACCAGATAGCTAAATCCTAAAAGTTGAAAAACTACAGTATAGAAAATATCAGCAGTCAACTCTTTATCGGACTGAAAGAAGCTCAATAAATCCGTTTCTTTATCCGCAGCCAAAGTGGATAGAGCATAATCGGTATTGGTATAAGTGAAAAAATTCCAGCGGACAAATTGTTCAAGTTGTTTTTTTGACGCTTGTTCTGGTGCCAGCTTCAAACCAAGCTGGGATAACTCGCGCAAAACTTGCGAATGAGAAACGTGAAGATAGCTGAATTGATTAAAACGCATGGCGCTCTCCTTTGAAAATATTCTAAATTTAGTATATCAAAAATAAGGTAAAAAAGATATTGTTGACCTGCGATGAAGTCACTTTAAAAGGAATGGTCTCTACCTTTTCATTCTAGTTTTTAAAATGGTATAATAGTACTATATCTAAAGCAAGGGGGAGAAGAAATGATTGCACAGCTCGACACAAAGACTGTTTATAGTTTTATGGAAAGTGTGGTTTCGATTGAAAAATACGTTCAAACGGCTAAAGAGTATGGCTATTCTCACCTTGCTATCATGGATGTGGATAATCTCTATGGGGCTTATCATTTTATAGAAGTGACTCGAAAATATGGACTCCAACCTTTAATTGGTCTTGAAATGTCCTTGATCAAAGATGAGGAGAATATTTCTTTCCGTTTTCTAGCTCTATCCACTAAAGGGTATCAAGAGTTGATGAAGTTATCCACTTTAAAAATGACTGGACGGAAAAATTGGTCTGACTTCACCTCCCACCTCGAAGATGTGGCCATTATTGTTCCCTATTTTAATGGGGTCGAACAGCTGGATTTAGGGCATGATTATTTTATCGGTGTCAGTCCAGATACTCCTCAAGAAGTCTTTACTAGATCCATTCTTCCACTCTATCAAGTCAACTCTTTTGAAAAAGAAGACCTACAGGTTTTACAAATCTTGTCAGCAGTCAAGGACAATGTCAGCCTGAGAGAAGTGGATCTGCATTCACAACAGGGAATCTTTCTACCTGCCTCAGATTTAGAAGCTCGGTTTAAAAATCGCTTCCCTCAGGCTCTTGCCAATCTTCAGGATTTGATAGAGAATGTAAGCTATCAAATCGATCCAAGTTTAAAACTTCCTCGCTTTAATCCTGAAAGACCAGCGGTGGAAGAGCTTCGAGCAAGAGCTGAGCAAGGCTTGAGTGACAAGGGGATAACCTCAGCTATCTATCATGAGCGACTGAATGAGGAATTAGCTGTGATTCATGATATGGGCTTTGATGACTATTTCCTTGTGGTTTGGGATTTGCTCCGTTTTGGACGTTCCCAAGGCTACTATATGGGAATGGGGCGCGGTTCTGCGGTTGGTAGTCTGGTGGCTTACTCACTTGATATCACAGGAATTGACCCGGTTGAAAAGAACTTGATTTTCGAGCGCTTTTTAAATCGTGAGCGCTACACCATGCCCGATATCGATATCGACATTCCTGACCTCTATAGACCAGAGTTCATTCGCTATGTTCGTGATCGCTACGGTAGTCAACACGTGGCGCAGATTGTCACTTATTCGACCTTTGGGGCAAAACAAGCAATTCGTGATGTTTTCAAACGTTATGGTGTCCCAGAGTACGAATTAACAAATATTACGAAAAAAATTAGTTTCCGAGATACGCTAACCACGGCCTATGAAAAGAATTTACAGTTTAGGCAGGTCATCAATAGTAAGATTGAATATCAAAAAGCTTTTGAGATTGCTCGGAAGATTGAAGGATATCCTCGTCAGACCTCTATCCATGCGGCTGGAGTCGTTATGAGTGACCAAGACCTGACGGACTATATTCCGCTCAAATACGGTGAGGATATGCTGATCACCCAGTATGATGCTCATGGAGTTGAAGCCAATGGACTTCTAAAAATGGATTTCCTAGGTCTGCGTAACTTAACTTTTGTCCAAAAAATGCAGGAATTACTGGCTGAGTCAGAGGGTGTTCATCTGAAAATCGAAGAGATTGATTTGGAAGACAAGGAAACTCTGGCCCTCTTTGCTGCTGGAAATACCAAGGGGATTTTCCAATTTGAACAACCTGGCGCCATTCGACTCTTGAAACGAGTTCAGCCGCAAGTCTTTGAAGAGGTAGTAGCAACGACCTCGCTCAACAGACCAGGGGCAAGCGATTATATTGATAACTTTGTCGCTCGTAAGCACGGCAAAGAAAAGGTGACGGTGCTGGATTCTGCCTTGGAGGACATCCTGTCATCAACCTACGGTATTATGCTTTACCAAGAGCAAGTTATGCAGGTGGCTCAGCGCTTTGGAGGCTTCAGCCTTGGTAAAGCCGACATTCTCAGACGAGCCATGGGTAAGAAAAATGCTAAAGAGATGCATTTGATGAAGGAAGATTTTATCTCTGGAGCTATGAAATTGGGGTATTCTGAAGAAAAAGCCAATCAAGTTTTTGCAGTGATGGAAAAGTTTGCGGGCTATGGATTTAACAGATCCCACGCCTACGCCTACTCAGCCCTGGCTTTCCAGCTCGCTTATTTTAAAACCCATTATCCTGCTATTTTCTTCCAAGTCATGTTGAATTATTCAAGCAGTGATTACATTGTAGATGCATTGCAGATGGGCTTTGAAGTAGCGCCTTTAGCAATAAACAGCATTCCCTATCATGATAAAATTGCTCAGAAGAAAATCTATCTTGGTTTGAAAGCCATTAAGGGGCTTCCAAGAGATTTTTCTTACTGGATTATTGAAAACCGTCCTTTCTCAAGTATCGAAGATTTCGTCACACGTCTTCCTAAAAATTACAAGAAACTATCGCTTTTGACTCCTTTGGTTGAACTGGGACTCTTTGATGAATTTGACAAGAACCGCCAGAAAATCCTAGTGAATCTGCCCAACCTATTTGTCTTTGTTGAGGAGTTAGGAGGACTCTTTGCAGATGCAAACTATAGTTGGACTGAAGCTGATGATTTTACAGAGGCAGAAAAATTTTACAAGGAGCAGGAACTGATCGGGGTAGGTATTAGTGCCCATCCTCTCCAAACTCTTGCCAAACAAGCCCTATATCCGACGACGCCAATCACTAATCTAACCGAGGGAGCTCAAGCCACTCTCCTAGTTGAAGTTCAAAAGATTAAAGTGATTCGAACCAAGAAAGGCGAGAGTATGGCCTTTCTACAGGTTCATGATAGTAAGTCTCGGATGGATGTAACTGTATTTTCAGACCAATATAGAAAATTTGCTTCCATTTTATCCGAAGGGAAATTTTACTATATCAATGGTAAAGTTCAATCTCGAGATGGTCGTCTGCAAATGATTGCACAAGATTTGAAAGAAGCAGTCGCTGAACGATTCTGGATTCAAGTTAAAAATCACGACAACGATAAAGAGATTTCAAATATCTTGGAACAATATAAAGGCCCTATTCCTGTCATTATCAGGTATGTAGAGGAAGAAAAAACAATTGTTTCCTCCTGTCATTTTGTAAAAAAAGACCCTGCTTTACAGGAAAAATTAGAGGGAATTGCTATGAAAACGATTTATCGCTAAAAATACGAAAAATAGAAGAATTTTCAAATGAAATGTGGTATAATCAATAGGAATGTTAAAAGAAAAAGGAGCAAAACCAAATGAAACGTATTGCTGTTTTGACTAGCGGTGGAGACGCCCCTGGTATGAACGCTGCCATCCGTGCAGTAGTTCGTCAAGCAATCTCAGAAGGAATGGAAGTCTTTGGTATCTATGATGGATACGCAGGGATGGTTGCCGGTGAAATCTATCCACTTGATGCTGCTTCAGTTGGAGACATCATTTCACGTGGTGGTACTTTCCTTCACTCTGCTCGTTACCCTGAGTTTGCACAACTTGAAGGTCAACTTAAAGGGATTGAGCAGTTGAAAAAACACGGGATCGAAGGTGTCGTTGTAATCGGTGGTGACGGTTCTTATCACGGAGCTATGCGCTTGACTGAGCATGGATTCCCAGCTATCGGTCTGCCTGGTACAATTGATAATGATATCGTAGGTACTGATTTCACAATTGGATTTGATACTGCAGTTACGACTGCAATGGATGCGATTGATAAGATTCGTGATACATCATCAAGTCACCGTCGTACTTTCGTTGTAGAAGTAATGGGACGTAACGCTGGTGATATCGCGCTTTGGGCAGGTATTGCTACTGGTGCCGATGAAATCATTATTCCTGAAGAAGGCTTCAACATGGAAGAAATCGTAGCTAGCATCAAAGCTGGTTATGAACACGGTAAGAAACACAACATCATCGTCTTGGCGGAAGGTGTTATGTCAGCAGCTGAATTTGGTCAAAAACTAAAAGAAGCTGGAGACACTAGTGACCTTCGTGTAACTGAACTTGGTCACATCCAACGTGGTGGTTCACCAACTGCGCGTGACCGCGTCTTGGCGTCACGCTTGGGAGCACATGCTGTTAAACTCCTCAAACAAGGAATCGGTGGTGTAGCTGTTGGTATTCGTAATGAGAAAATGGTTGAAAATCCAATTCTTGGGACAGCAGAAGAGGGAGCTTTGTTTAGCTTGACTGAAGATGGCAAGATCGTGGTGAACAACCCGCACAAAGCTGATCTTGGACTTGCTAGCTTGAACAAAAGCTTGTCATAATCAACTTTAACTAATCTGGTAAAATGACCATAAAAGGTCAAATTATATAAAGGAGTCACAAAATCATGAACAAACGTGTAAAAATCGTTGCAACTTTGGGTCCTGCGGTAGAAATCCGTGGTGGTAAAAAATTCGGTGATGACGGGTACTGGGGAGAAAAACTTGACGTTGAAGCTTCAGCTCAAAATATTGCGAAATTGATTGAAGCAGGAGCGAACACTTTCCGTTTCAACTTCTCACACGGTGACCACCAAGAACAAGGTGAGCGTATGGCAACTGTTAAACTTGCTGAAAAACTTGCAGGTAAGAAAGTTGGTTTCCTTCTTGATACAAAAGGACCAGAAATCCGTACTGAATTGTTTGAAGGTGACGCAAAAGAATACTCATACAAAACTGGTGAAAAAATCCGTGTTGCAACTAAACAAGGAATCAAATCAACTCGCGATGTGATTGCTTTGAACGTTGCTGGTGCTCTTGACATCTACGATGATGTTGAAGTTGGTCGCCAAGTATTGGTTGACGATGGTAAACTTGGTCTTCGTGTTGTTGCTAAAGACGATGCAACTCGTGAATTTGAAGTAGAAGTTGAAAACGACGGAATTATCGCTAAACAAAAAGGTGTAAACATCCCTAACACTAAAATTCCTTTCCCAGCTCTTGCTGAACGTGACAACGATGATATCCGTTTCGGTTTGGAACAAGGTATCAACTTCATCGCGATCTCATTTGTACGTACTGCTAAAGACGTGAATGAAGTTCGTGCAATCTGTGAAGAAACTGGTAACGGTCACGTTCAATTGTTCGCTAAAATCGAAAACCAACAAGGTATCGACAACTTGGATGAAATCATTGAAGCTGCTGACGGTATCATGATCGCTCGTGGTGACATGGGTATCGAAGTACCATTCGAAATGGTTCCAGTTTACCAAAAAATGATCATCACTAAAGTGAACGCAGCTGGTAAAGTTGTTATCACAGCAACAAACATGCTTGAAACAATGACTGAAAAACCACGTGCAACTCGTTCAGAAGTATCAGACGTATTTAACGCTGTTATTGACGGAACTGACGCAACAATGCTTTCAGGTGAATCTGCAAACGGTAAATACCCACTTGAATCTGTTCGTACAATGGCAACAATTGACAAGAATGCTCAAACCCTATTGAAAGAATACGGTCGTTTGTCATCAGTTAACTTGGCACGTAATTCTAAGACTGAAGTTATGGCATCAGCTGTTAAGGATGCAACTAACTCAATGAATATCAAGTTGATTGTTACCCTTACTAAGACTGGTCACACTGCACGCTTGATTTCTAAATACCGTCCAGATGCAGATATCTTGGCAATCACTTTCGATGAATTAACTCAACGTGGATTGATGTTGAACTGGGGTGTTATCCCAGTAACAACTGAACGTCCATCAAACACTGATGATATGTTCGAACTTGCCGAAAAGATTGCAGTAGAACAAGGTTTGGTAGAATCTGGTGATGATATGATTATCGTTGCAGGTGTGCCACTTGGAGAAGCTGTTCGTACAAACACAATGCGTATCCGTACAGTACGTTAATCTAAACTTTTAAAAGCCTATCATACCAAGCTTTTGTGCTTGTATGATGGGTCTTTTTTCTATTTTAGAAGATAAAAAGAGGGAGAATTTTATTAAACAGAAATGGGAAAAATAGGAGAACTATGGTATAATAGAATGTAAAGACCTTTTTAGTAAATTTTGAAAGAGTATAACATGAGAAAAATTGTCATCAATGGTGGACATCCATTGCAAGGTGAGATCACCATTAGCGGTGCTAAGAATAGTGTTGTAGCATTAATCCCTGCTATTATACTGGCAGATGATGTTGTCACTTTGGATTGTGTCCCAGATATTTCAGACGTTGCTAGTCTTGTAGAAATTATGGAAATCATGGGAGCGAAAGTAAAACGCTACGATGATGTTTTGGAGATTGATCCTAGAGGTGTTCAGAATATTCCAATGCCTTACGGCAAGATCAATAGCCTTCGTGCTTCTTATTATTTCTATGGTAGTCTTTTAGGTCGTTTTGGTGAAGCCACGGTTGGACTTCCTGGCGGATGTGATCTTGGTCCTCGTCCGATTGACCTTCACTTAAAAGCCTTCGAAGCCATGGGAGCTAAGGTGAGCTATGAGGGAGATAATATGAATTTATCTGCCCAAGGTAAGGGACTTCACGGCGCAAGTATTTACATGGATACCGTCAGTGTTGGTGCAACGATTAATACCATGATTGCGGCTGTTAAGGCTAAGGGACGTACTGTCATTGAAAATGCAGCTCGTGAACCAGAAATCATCGATGTAGCTACACTTTTGAACAACATGGGGGCCCACATTCGTGGTGCGGGGACTGATATTATCATTATTGATGGTGTCGAGAAACTTCATGGAACGCGCCACCAAGTCATTCCAGACCGTATTGAAGCCGGAACCTATATATCACTTGCTGCAGCGGTTGGTAAAGGAATCCGTATTAACAACGTCCTCTATGAACACTTAGAAGGCTTTATCGCCAAACTAGAAGAAATGGGCGTTCGTATGACGGTCTCAGAAGACAGTATCTTCGTTGAAGAGCAGTCTGATTTGAAGGCCATCAATATCAAAACAGCTCCCTATCCAGGATTTGCAACCGATTTGCAACAACCAATCACACCACTTTTACTAACTGCTCAAGGTCGTGGTACTATTATTGATACTATTTACGAAAAACGTGTCAACCATGTCTTTGAGTTAGCAAAAATGGATGCAGATATTGCGACTACAAATGACCATATTTTCTACACTGGTGGGCGAATTCTACATGGTGCCAAGGTGAAAGCTACAGACTTGCGAGCTGGTGCTGCACTTGTGATTGCTGGACTGATGGCTCAAGGCCAGACTGAAATTACAAATATTGAGTTTATCCTTCGTGGCTATTCAGATATTATTGAAAAATTACGTAGTCTTGGAGCAGATATTACACTCGTCGAAGACTAAGCCGTTGAGGTGATTATGAATATTTGGACCAAATTAGCAATGTTTTCTTTCTTTGAAACGGAACGCTTGTATTTGCGTCCTTTCTTTTTTAGTGACAGTCAAGCGTTTTACGATATTGCTTCAAATCCGGAAAATCTGCAGTTTATTTTTCCCAGTCAAGCAAGTTTGGAAGAAAGTCAGTACGCACTTGCTAACTATTTTATGAAGAATCCTCTAGGTGTTTGGGCAATCTGCAAGCAAGCCAATCAGGAAATGATTGGTTCCATCAAGTTTGAAAAAATAGACGAAATAAAAAAAGAAGCTGAGATTGGATATTTCTTAAAAAAGGATTCTTGGTCTCAAGGTTTTATGACAGAAGTGGTTACCAAGCTTTGTCAGCTTTCCTTTGAAGAATTTGGTTTAAAACAATTATCCATCATCACTCATTTAGAGAATCAAGCTAGTCAGAAAGTAGCCTTAAAATCGGGATTTAATCTCTTTCGCCAATTCAAGGGGAGTGACCGCTATACTCGTAAAATGAGAGACTACCTTGAATTTCGATACGTTAAAGGAGAATTCAGTGAGTAAACACCAAGAAATCTTAAGTTATCTGGAAGAGTTACCAATAGGGAAGAGAGTTAGTGTTCGCAGTATTTCCAATCACCTAGGTGTTAGTGATGGGACAGCTTATCGTGCCATTAAAGAAGCTGAAAACCGTGGAATTGTAGAAACTCGACCTCGTAGTGGAACCATTCGTGTCAAATCTCAGAAAGTGGCTATTGAAAAACTGACCTATGCTGAAATTGCAGAAGTCACCTCCTCTGAAGTCTTGGCTGGTCAGGAAGGGCTGGAGAGAGAGTTTAGCAAATTCTCCATTGGGGCTATGACAGAGCAGAATATCTTGTCCTATCTGAATGATGGTGGTTTGTTAATCGTCGGAGACCGTACTCGTATTCAACTTCTGGCTTTGGAAAATGAAAATGCGGTTCTCGTGACGGGTGGTTTTCATGTGCACGAGGATGTACTAGCTCTTGCCAATAAAAAGGGTATTCCTGTCCTGAGAAGTAAGCATGATACTTTTACAGTAGCGACCATGATCAACAGAGCTCTCTCAAATGTTCAAATCAAAACCGATATTCTGACAGTTGAAAAGCTCTATCGTCCCAGTCATGAGTATGGTTTTTTGAGAGAAACGGATACAGTAAAAGACTATTTAGACTTGGTCCGCAAGAATCGAAGTAGTCGTTTCCCAGTCATCAATCAGCATCAAGTGGTTGTGGGAGTTGTTACCATGCGTGACGCAGGGGACAAATCCCCTAGCACGACGATTGACAAGGTGATGACGCGCAGCATTTTCGTGACAGGATTAGCGACCAATATTGCCAATGTCAGTCAACGAATGATTGCAGAAGACTTTGAGATGGTTCCGGTAGTGAGAAGCAATCAAACTTTGCTCGGAGTTGTAACGAGACGAGATGTCATGGATAAGATGAGTCGCTCTCAGGTTTCGGCTTTGCCGACTTTTTCAGAGCAAATCGGTCAAAAGTTGTCTTATCATCACGACGAAGTTGTGATTACAGTTGAGCCCTTTATGCTTGAGAAGAACGGAGTTTTGGCAAATGGTGTTCTTGCTGAAATTTTAACTCACATGACACAGGATTTGGTGGCAAATAGCAGACGCAATTTAATCATTGAGCAGATGCTAATTTACTTCTTACAAGCTGTTCAGATAGATGATACTTTGCGGATTCAGGCACGTATTATTCACCACACGAGACGTTCGGCTATTATTGATTATGACATTTATCATGGTCATCAGATTGTATCAAAAGCAAACGTTACAGTTAAAATCAATTAGAATCTAGGAGAAAAAATGATAACTTTAAAATCAGCACGTGAAATCGAAGCCATGGACAAGGCTGGTGATTTCCTAGCAAGTATCCATATCGGCTTACGTGATTTGATTAAGCCAGGCGTGGATATGTGGGAAGTTGAAGAGTACGTTCGTCGACGTTGTAAAGAGGAAAATTTCCTTCCTCTACAGATTGGTGTGGATGGTGCAGTCATGGATTACCCCTATGCCACTTGTTGCTCTCTTAACGACGAAGTTGCTCATGCTTTTCCACGTCATTACATCTTGAAAGATGGAGATTTGCTCAAGGTTGATATGGTTTTGGGAGGTCCTATTGCCAAATCCGATCTCAATGTATCTAAACTCAACTTTAACAATGTTGAGCAAATGAAAAAATACACTCAGAGCTATTCTGGTGGTCTAGCTGACTCATGTTGGGCTTATGCGGTTGGTACACCATCTGAAGAAGTGAAAAACCTGATGGACGTAACCAAGGAAGCTATGTATAAAGGGATTGAGCAAGCAGTTGTTGGAAATCGTATCGGTGATATCGGTGCAGCCATTCAAGAATACGCTGAAAGTCGCGGTTACGGTGTCGTACGTGATTTGGTTGGTCACGGTGTCGGTCCAACTATGCACGAAGAGCCAATGGTTCCTAACTACGGTATTGCAGGTCGTGGACTCCGTCTCCGTGAAGGAATGGTACTAACCATTGAACCCATGATTAATACTGGTGACTGGGAAATCGATACAGATATGAAGACTGGCTGGGCTCATAAGACTATTGATGGTGGCCTATCTTGTCAATATGAACACCAGTTTGTGATTACCAAAGACGGCCCTGTTATCCTGACCAGTCAAGGTGAAGAAGGAACGTATTAAAATGGGCTCTTTGTCAACTGTAGTGGGTTGAAGTCAGCTAAGATCGAGAAAGGACGAATTTCGTCCTTTCTTTTTTGATGTTGAGAGCGATGAAAATCCTTTTTTTGAAATTTTCAAAATTCCGAAAACCAAAGGCATTTCGTTTGATGAGTTTAATGAGATTATTAGTCGCTTTTCATTATAGATCTTATGGGACTTTTTTTGTGCCAGATTTCTGAATAAACTGATTAAATTCCTATTTTTCCCTATCATTGTCCCTGTTTTTTCTGGAGTTTTGGAGCTATAATAGTCCTATCAAATCAAAGAATGGAGGAAGGCAATGGACAATGTAATCTTTTTTATCAGTGTTTTTCTTGCTGGAATTCTTTCCTTCTTTTCTCCTTGTATCTTACCCTTGTTACCTGTCTATGCAGGGGTCTTGTTGGATGACAAAGATGGTGCTCAGGATTCTAGCGGAAAATTTTCAATCTCACTTGTAAGTTTATTGCGAACTCTGGCCTTTATAGCGGGGATCTCTTTTATCTTTATCTTACTGGGCTATGGAGCTGGTTTTTTAGGCAATTTGCTGTATGCTTCTTGGTTTCAGTATGTGACGGGTGCGATTATCATTCTCTTGGGCTTGCACCAGATGGAAGTCTTACATTTGCAGGGGCTCTACAAGGAAAGAAGGCTACAATTAAAGAGACAAGGGCAAAAGGGTAACGGCTATAGTCAGGCATTTTTACTGGGGTTGACCTTTAGTTTTGCTTGGACGCCATGTGTGGGGCCGGTTCTGGGGTCTGTTTTGGCCTTGGCGGCTTCAGGTGGCTCAGGTGCTTGGCAGGGAGCTGGTCTCATGTTGGTTTACACGCTGGGTTTGGCGCTACCATTTTTAGTTCTAGCTCTCGCCTCCAGCTATGTTTTGAAACATTTCCGAAAACTGCATCCTTACCTCGGAATCCTCAAAAAAGTGGGTGGTTTCCTCATTATCCTGATGGGAATCTTGGTGCTTTTGGGAAATGCTTCCATTTTGACTACATTATTTGAATAGAGAGGAAAAAGAAATGAAAAAATGGCAAACATGTCTCCTTGGAGTAGGCTCAATCTGTTGCTTGGCAGCCTGTTCGGCTAAAAACATGTCAGACGAGTCTACTATGAAGGAGCAATCCAAAACAGAACAAGTTAGTTCACAAACTGCGACTAAAGGTCAGGAAGTCGCTGATTTTGAACTGACAGGTGTAGATGGCAAGACCTATCGTTTGTCTGATTACAAGGGCAAGAAAGTCTATCTCAAATTCTGGGCTTCTTGGTGTTCCATCTGTCTAGCCAGCCTTCCAGATACGGATGAAATTGCTAAAGAAGCTGGTGATGACTATGTGGTCTTGACAGTGGTGTCTCCTGGACACAAGGGGGAGCAATCTGAAGCGGACTTTAAGAATTGGTACAAGGGATTGGATTATAAAAATTTTCCAGTTTTAATTGATCCACCAGGTAAACTCTTGGAAAGTTATGGTGTCCGTTCTTATCCGACTCAAGCCTTTATAGACAAGGAAGGCAAGCTGGTCAAAACGCAACCAGGTTTTATGGATAAGGATATGATTTTAAAAGAATTGAAAGAAATGGGGTAGAGAAAGGCTATGAATGATAAAGTAAAACTTTTTGTCTTGGCAGGGGTCATTCTCCTAGCCATAACCGGTTTCTATTTTCTATTGACGCGAAATGCAGGGCAGACAGATAGCTCGCAAATTGAGAAAGCATCAGTTAGCCAAGGAGGAAAAACAGTGAAAAAAACAGAAGTGAGCAAAGACGCAGACTTGCACGAAATTTATCTAGCTGGGGGATGTTTCTGGGGAGTGGAGGAATACTTCTCACGCGTTCCCGGAGTGACAGATGCCGTTTCAGGTTATGCAAACGGTAGAGGGGAAACAACCAAGTACGAATTGATCAATCAAACAGGACATGCAGAGACTGTCCATGTCACCTATGATGCCAATCAAATTTCCCTCAAGGAACTCCTGCTTCATTACTTCCGCATCATTAATCCAACCAGCAAAAATAAACAAGGAAATGATGTGGGGACCCAGTACCGTACCGGTGTTTATTACACAGATGACAAGGATTTAGAGGTGATTAATCAAGTCTTTGATGAGGTGGCTAAGAAATACGATCAACCTCTGGCAGTTGAAAAGGAAAACTTGAAGAATTTTGTGGTGGCTGAGGATTATCACCAAGACTACCTAAAGAAAAATCCAAATGGCTACTGTCATATCAATGTCAATCAGGCTGCCTACCCCGTCATCGATGCCAGCAAATATCCTAAACCAAGTGATGAGGAATTGAAGAAGACCTTGTCACCTGAGGAGTATGTAGTTACCCAGAAAAATCAAACAGAACGGGCCTTTTCAAACTGCTATTGGGATAAATTTGAATCCGGTATCTATGTGGATGTCGCAACTGGCGAACCTCTCTTTTCATCAAAGGACAAGTTTGAGTCTGGTTGTGGTTGGCCTAGTTTCACCCAACCAATCAGTCCAGATGTTGCTACCTACAAGGAAGATAAGTCCTACAATATGACGCGCATGGAAGTGAGAAGCCGAGTTGGAGATTCTCACCTTGGCCATGTCTTTACAGATGGGCCTCAGGACAAGGGGGGCTTACGCTACTGTATCAATAGTCTCTCTATTCGCTTTATTCCCAAAGACCAAATGGCAGAAAAAGGTTATGCCTATTTACTAGATTATGTTGATTAAGAAGTCTTTCCTAAGCAGTTAGAGGAGAATTTTGCTATACTGATACTAGTAAGTGGTAAAGGAGCAGAGCATGACCTACACAATCTTAATCGTAGAAGATGAGTATCTGGTAAGACAAGGCTTGACTAAACTGGTCAATGTAGCAGCCTACGATATGGAAATCATCGGTCAGGCTGAAAATGGAAGACACGCTTGGGACTTGATTCAAAAGCAGGTTCCGGATATCATTTTAACCGATATCAACATGCCTCAGCTAAATGGCATCCAGTTGGCTAGTCTAGTCCGAGAAACCTATCCTCAGGTGCATTTGGTCTTTTTGACGGGCTACGATGATTTTGATTATGCCTTGTCTGCTGTCAAACTAGGTGTCGATGACTATCTGCTCAAGCCCTTTTCTCGTCAGGATATTGAGGAAATGCTGGGGAAAATCAAGCAAAAACTAGACAAGGAAGAAAAGGAAGAGCAGTTACAAGATTTACTGACCGATAGGTTTGAAGGAAACATAGCCCAGAAGATCCAGTTTCATCTGGCTGATAGCCAGTTTAGTTTAAAGAGCTTGGCCAGTGAATTGGGTTTTAGTTCGACCTATCTGAGCTCCTTGATTAAGAAAGAGTTGGGCCTACCTTTTCAGGATTATTTGGTGCGAGAACGTGTCAAACAAGCCAAGCTTTTGCTCTTGACAACGGATTTAAAGATTTATGAGATAGCCGAAAAGGTTGGTTTTGAAGATATGAACTACTTTACCCAACGCTTTAAACAGATTGCAGGTGTGACCCCTCGTCAGTTTAAGAAGGGGGAAGGTCAATGAAACGTTCTTCTCTCCTAGTCAGAATGGTTATTTCTATCTTTCTGGTCTTTCTCATTCTCCTAGCTCTGGTTGGGACTTTCTACTATCAATCTAGTTCATCGGCCATTGAGACTACCATTGAAGGCAATAGTCAAACGACTATCAGTCAAACTAGCCATTTTATCCAGTCTTATATCAAAAAATTAGAAACCACCTCTACCAGTTTGACCCAGCAGAAGGATGTGCTAGCCTATGCTGAGAATCCCAGTCAAGACAAGGTCAAGGAAATCCGAGATCTGTTTTTGACTATCTTAAAGGCAGACCAGGACTTGAAAACGGTGGTACTGGTCACCAAATCCGGTCAGGTTATTTCTACAGATGACAGTGTGCAGATGAAAACCTCCTCTGATATGATGGCCGAGGATTGGTACCAAAAGGCCATTCATCAGGGAGCCAAGCCAGTTTTAACCCCAGCTCGTAAATCGGATAGTCAGTGGGTTATTTCTGTCACTCAGGAACTTGTTGATGCAAAGGGAGCTAATTTGGGTGTGCTTCGTTTGGATATTTCTTATGAAACTCTGGAAGCCTATCTCAATCAACTCCAGTTGGGTCAGCAGGGTTTTGCCTTTATCATCAATGAAAAGCATGAATTTGTCTACCATCCGCAACACACAGTTTATAGTTCGTCTAGCGAAATGGAGGCCATGAAACCCTATATTGAGACAGGGCAGGGTTATACTCCAGACCACCAATCCTATGTGAGTCAGGAAAAAATTGCAGGAACTGATTGGACGGTTATAGGTGTGTCTTCACTGGAGAAGTTAGACCAGGTTCGGAGTCAACTTATGTGGACCTTGCTTGGTGCTAGTGTCACGTCTCTATTTGCCTGTCTCTGCTTGGTGTGGTTTAGTCTCAAACGCTGGATTGCCCCTTTGAAGGATTTGAGAGAAACCATGCTGAAAATTGCTTCTGGTTATCAGAATCTTCGTGCCAAGGAAGCAGGTGCCTCTGAACTGAGAGAAGTGACTCGCCAGTTTAATGCCATGTTGGATCAGATTGATCAGCTGATGGCAGCTATTCGCAGACAGGAAGAAACGACCAGGCAGTATGAACTTCAAGCCTTGTCAAGTCAGATTAACCCCCATTTTCTCTATAATACTTTGGACACTATCATCTGGATGGCTGAATTTCAGGACAGTCAGCGAGTGGTTCAGGTGACCAAGTCCTTGGCAACCTATTTCCGCTTGGCGCTCAATCAAGGTAAGGACTTGATTTGCCTGTCTGATGAAATCAATCATGTCCGCCAGTACCTCTTTATCCAGAAACAACGTTATGGGGATAAGCTGGAGTATGAAATTGCTGAAGATCCTGACTTTGATAATTTAGTCTTGCCTAAACTGGTGCTACAACCCCTTGTAGAAAATGCCCTTTATCACGGCATCAAGGAGAAAGATGGACAGGGACATATTAAAGTTTCCGTCCATAAAAAGGATTCAGGGCTTGTCATCCGCATTGAGGATGATGGTGTTGGTTTCCAAGCTGCTGGCGATAGTAGTCAAAGTCAGCTCAAACGTGGGAGAGTTGGTCTTCAAAATGTCGACCAACGACTCAAACTTCATTTTGGAGACAATTACCAGATGAAGATCAATTCTGCACCCGAAAAAGGGACGACAGTTGAAATATACATAAATAGGATAGAAACTAGCTAACTCCCAGTTCATTCTGGGAGTTTTACTTTTAAAAATCTGAATGATTAGTCCGCCTTGATAAAATCATTAAAAAAAGATATGATAGTAGGAGAAAAATGAGGTTAAGAGTGATGGACAAAAGTAGAATTAAAACAGAAACACAGCAGGTAATTGAAGATGTTTTGGAAAAGATAGGATTGCGTGAAGGAAGTCTCTTTGTCTTAGGTCTATCCTCTAGCGAAGTTTTAGGGGGCCAGATTGGCAAGGAATCCAGCCAAGAAATTGGAGAAATCATTGTGAAAACCATCCTAGATATTCTAGAGAAAAGAGGAACTCATCTAGCTGTTCAAGGCTGTGAACATGTTAATCGGGCCCTAGTCGTTGAACGTCAGGTGGCAGAGCAGTTTGGTCTAGAAATCGTCAGCGTCCTTCCGACTCTTCATGCAGGCGGTTCGGGTCAACTAGCTGCCTTTAAGTTTATGAAAGACCCTGTTGAGGTGGAGTTCATCAAGGCTCATGCTGGATTGGATATCGGAGATACCGCAATTGGCATGCATGTCAAGCATGTGCAGGTTCCGATTCGACCAGTTTTGCGTGAGATTGGACATGCCCATGTAACCGCTCTCGCTAGCCGTCCCAAACTCATCGGGGGTGCGCGTGCACAGTATCCAGAAGACTTCATAAGAAAGTCATAAGTGGGCTGAAAGTTATCGTAAATTAGAGATGTTTCAAGTATGTAGAGGTATAAGGTTGGAAAATTGTGTTTATATCGTTTCAGGGCCCCCAGGCGTTGGAAAGAGCACTGTCAGCAAAGAGTTGGCCTATTCTTTTGACAAAAGTGCAGTGATAGAGGGGGATATGATTTACTTAATGATTAAAGGAGGTCTCGTAGCTCCTTGGGAAGATGATGGATTTTACATGGATTTTACATGGATTTATTCTGGGATAATATCATCAGTCTGACCAATAATTTCTTGGATCGTGGCATTACTGTTGTGATAGAGTATGTCATATTTGAAGATCAACTGAAGAAAATTGCAGCCTTCTTAAAAGAAAAACGAATTAAGCTAAAATATTGTGTCCTAATGGCTCAAGAAGAAACCTTGAAAGATAGGGACTCTTCTCGAAAAGAAATTGAGAGAACAGGCGATTTATCAATCCAAGCAAGAAATGAGTTTCTAGCTAAAAATAGTGAGAAACATCATTTTCTATTCACAGATGATTTAGATGTCAAGGAAACGGTAAACATCATTAAAACTTCAAATCAATTTTTAATTTCTGAACAGTAAAAGACAGGGAGAGTAAGGGTACAGAAACCAAGACTCTCCCTGTGTTTTTGTTGAATTCTTGTGCAAAGTACTCCAAACAAGACCATCTTTTACAAGAAGAAGGGATGCTATCTGATGGAAAATTGCCAAAAGTAGAAAAAACCAATTTAGAGAAGAATTTTCGTTATGGAAATCAGTAAACAAAGCTGGATTTAGCTGTTCTAGGTCCGCCTTTTTGTGCTATACTTAAGATATGCATAGAAAAACAGTGATTGATTTTAGGGCTTTGGGGGAGAGATTCACCTTTACCCAGCCGATCAAAGAGTTAAAAACGAGAGACTTAGCAGAAGTCGCGGACCTGCTGGCACAGGTGGAAAGCTACCAAGAGCATGGAACGGATACCGTAGAAACATTGGATGAGAGGGATTTTAACCAGCATAACAGGGTCTAAACTAGGACGACCTTTATCTTCAGAATAAGTATCTGCGACTAAGTCATAGATGAAGGAAAAATCGATCACTTGCTCAACCTGATGAAGAAAATGGGCTTGCGGAACGAGTTCATCTAGCGTGTAAAAACCAACTTGATTGCGGTTATATTCGAGATTTTCTTTGTGAAACATAGGGAACACCTCACAACTTTTCTTACCTCTATTATACGACTTTACACAAAGAAAAGCCCTTAGAAATTTGTAGTCTAAGGACTTTGTCTTCAATCTGAGGAGCTTAGCTCCTTTTTTGTGTTAAGTTTAGATAAAATAGACAAGCGTAGCAAAGTTGTCACAAATTTTTTCTTTTGTAGTAAAATAAGATTAGAATTTTGTGAAAGTAGGTAATTCGTTGGAGTCGATTATATTTCTAGTATCCGTTTTTTTAGCAGGAATCCTGTCCTTCTTTTCACCTTGTATCTTCCCTTTGCTACCTGTCTATGCTGGTATTCTGCTAGATGATCAGGGAAATTCGAAAAGTTTTCGCTTTTTTGGAAGAGACGTTGCCTGGTCAGGCTTAATTCGGACCTTGTGCTTTATTGCAGGAATCTCCCTCATTTTCTTTATTTTGGGATTTGGTGCTGGATTCCTAGGGCACATGCTCTATGCAGACTGGTTTCGTTATGCGATGGGGACAGTCATTGTCCTTTTAGGCCTTCACCAGATGGAAATCTTGCATTTTAATAAACTGGAAGTTCAAAAGACAGTCACCTTCAAACAATCAAAGTCTAATCACTATCTGTCAGCCTTTTTGCTTGGGATAACCTTTAGTTTTGGTTGGACCCCTTGTATCGGACCAGTTTTGAGTTCGGTCTTGGCTCTTGCAGCTTCTGGAGGGAATGGTGCTTGGCAAGGAGCCTTACTAACCTTAGTGTACACATTGGGAATGGCCCTTCCTTTCCTTGTTCTGGCCTTGGCTTCGGGATGGATCATGCCCTATTTTAGCAAATTAAAACCCCATATGATCCTACTAAAGAAAATCGGGGGAGCCTTGATTATTTTGATGGGATTATTATTAATGCTCGGGCAGTTAAATGCCTTGTCAGGAATTCTTGGATAAAAGGAGAAAAAGATGAAAAAAGTTATTTTTGCTGGATTGAGCCTCATGTCTCTATTCTTGTTGATTGCCTGTGGTGAAAAAGAAACCAAACAAACGGAAAATCCCAAACAGTCTACTGTACAGCAAATCGCGGTCGGTAAGGATGCGCCAGACTTCACCTTGCAGTCTATGGATGGCAAAGAAGTCAAGTTATCAGACTATAAAGGGAAAAAGGTCTATTTAAAATTCTGGGCTTCTTGGTGTGGACCTTGTCGAAAGAGTATGCCCGAGTTGATGGAATTAGCTGCAAAACAAGATCGAGACTTTGAAATCTTGAGTGTCATTGCACCAGGACTACAAGGTGAAAAAACAGTTCAAGACTTCCCAAAATGGTTTCAAGAACAAGGCTACAAGGATATACCAGTTTTGTATGATACCCAAGCAACCGCCTTTCAAGCCTACCAAATTCGTAGTATTCCAACGGAATACTTGATTGACAGTCAAGGTAAAATTGGAAAAATCCAATTTGGTGCTATTAGAAATGCTGATGCAGAAGCAGCTTTTAAAGAGATGAAATAAAAAAATCGCGAAGAATCGCGATTTTTTTATAGTTTTTCATTGATAAAACGGATGAATTGATTCCACCAAACTTTCAAAAAGAAGGCTTTTTCTACTTTCTTTTCAGCGACCATTTCAAAAGAAGGTTTTTCAGAAGTGAGATAACCTTGACCGACCAAATCTTGGTCATCATAGGTTAAATGACCAACAACAGTTTCAGCTTCTAGTGGCGCTGTCTCGGCCTTGGTTTTTGGAGTGAACTGCAGGCTTGATGATGCTCGACTTCCCAATCGTTGTATGATAGTGATATCAGATTTAGTAACAGCAGTTACGGTATCTTCCTTCCCATCAAGTACAGAAACTTTGCTATCTTTGTAGGCCTCTCCCTTCTGGACAATTGTTTTGAGAGCATAATTAGATGTTATATAGTCCAAAAGAGAAGAAGTAGCAGTAAAGCGAGCGTAAGGATTACTGTTTTGCTGGTCAGCGTTTAAGACAACTGTGATGATTCGCATACCTTTTTCGGTAGTTGTTCCAACGAAAGAAGCTCCTGCCTTGTCTGTTGTACCAGTTTTGAGCCCATCAACTCCACCTCGATATGCTGGCATTCCTTCCAACATATAGTTAGTAGAGTGAATTTCCATACCAGCAAATGTTGATGAAGATTTCTTGGTGATTTCTAAAACTTGAGGGTAATCTCTGATGAGGTTTCGAGCGATGATTGCAACATCGTAAGCACTTAGTTTGTTTTCCTCATCCTTTTTAGAACCAGGATAGATATTATTTCCAAGTGTTTCGTTATTAAGTCCAGTAGTATTGACAATAGTAGCATCTTGGATGCCCCATTCAAGAAGTTTCGCCCTCATCTTGTCAACGAAGTCTTTCTCTGAACCAGCAATTTTTTCAGCAAGAGCAATGGCTGCACTATTGGCACTTGATACTAGAGTTGCTTCCAATAATTGTTCCACTGTATACTTGCGCGCTTCCATAGGAACATTACTAGCCTCAGAATTGGTTGTAAGTTGGTATGGATAGTCAGAGATATCAACTGGGGTAGATAGGCTAATGGTCCCTTGTTCCAAGGCTTCATAGACTAGGTAGACAGTGAGAATCTTGGTGATAGAAGCAATTTCTACAGGCTGATTTGCATCTTTCTCGTAGAGGATTTTTCCAGTTGTAGCCTCGACAGCAATGGCATGTTTAGCAGCAACGTCAAAATCTTGCGCAGATACAGTGGGGATGGCTGTACCAAAAATGATAAGAGTTAGTAAGGTTAAAATTATTTTCTTCATAGTAGTTTTATTCTATCACAAAGCGAAAAAATATTCTCGTTTTTATAGTAAAGCCATCTTATCTTTTTGAAGAATTATGGTAAAATAGAAGGAAGGAGGCGCCTATGTTCCGTAGAAACAAGTTATTTTTTTGGACAGCTGAAATTTTACTATTAACTCTTATTTTCTATCTTTGGAGAGAGATGGGAGCGATTGTCACACCTTTTGTGATGGTAGCTAATACCATTATGATTCCATTTTTGCTCGGAGGATTCTTCTATTACCTGACAAATCCCATCGTAACATTTCTAGAAAAGAAATGTAAAGTCAATCGTTTGATAGGTGTGCTCATCACACTTTGTGCCTTGATTGGTACAATAGTAGTAGGGGTAGTCTACTTGCTACCGATTTTGATTAATCAGTTGACAAGCTTGATTATTTCTAGCCAGAATATCTATAGCCGCTTGCAAGATTTGATATATGATTTATCAATGAATCCAATCTTTCAAAATATTGATATTCAAAAAACCATTCAACAGTTAAATTTATCTTACGTTGATATTTTACAAAATATTCTCAACAGTGTGAGCAATAGTTTAGGCAGCGTTCTTTCAGCCTTGTTTAGTACTGTTTTGATTCTCATTATGACACCAGTCTTTTTGATTTATTTCTTGCTTGATGGTCATAAGTTCCTCCCGATGTTGGAACGAACAGTCCTAAAACATGATAAATTAAACTTTTCCAGTCTCTTGAAGAATTTGAACGCCACTGTCGCACGTTATATCAGTGGAATTGCGATTGATGCGGTTATTATCGGGTGTTTGGCCTATATTGGATACAGTACGATAGGGTTGAAATATGCTCTAGTCTTTGCTATTTTTTCTGGTTTGGCAAATCTGATTCCTTATGTTGGACCAAGTATCGGTCTGATTCCTATGATTATTGCCAATGTCTTTACTGATCCGCACAGAGTTCTCATTGCAGTAATTTATATGCTGATTATCCAACAGGTGGATGGGAATATCCTATACCCTCGTATCGTTGGAGGGGTTATGAAGGTTCATCCAATCACCATTCTGGTCCTTCTCTTACTTTCTAGCAATATTTATGGTGTTATCGGAATGATTGTAGCAGTGCCAACTTATTCTATCCTAAAAGAAATTACGAAGTTCTTGGCGAAATTATATGAAAATCATAAAGAAGCCAAAGAAAAAGAACTGGAAAAATCAGAATCAATCTAAAAATCAGGGAGGCCTGATTTTTTTGATAAAAAGACTTGAGGTTAGACTGGTCAAAAGTGTTTTAAATGATTCTGTTGGAAAAGAATGGGAAATTATGAGATTTAGAATAATTCACAAAATGTGTGTAAAACACTTGCAATTTAGCTGAAATTTGATAAAATAGTAAGGAAAGTTAGACTGTATTGCCTACTGTCTATCTATAAAATATATTTTATTGGAGGCTTTTACTCAAATGGCAAAAGAAAAATACGATCGTAGTAAACCACACGTTAACATTGGTACTATCGGACACGTTGACCACGGTAAAACTACCCTAACTGCAGCTATCACAACTGTTTTGGCACGTCGCTTGCCTTCAGCAGTTAACCAACCTAAAGACTATGCGTCTATCGATGCTGCTCCAGAAGAACGCGAACGCGGTATCACTATCAACACTGCGCACGTTGAGTACGAAACTGAAAAACGTCACTATGCCCACATCGACGCTCCAGGACACGCGGACTACGTTAAAAACATGATCACTGGTGCCGCTCAAATGGACGGAGCTATCCTTGTAGTAGCTTCAACTGACGGACCAATGCCACAAACTCGTGAGCACATCCTTCTTTCACGTCAGGTTGGTGTTAAACACCTTATCGTCTTCATGAACAAAATTGACTTGGTAGACGACGAAGAATTGCTTGAATTGGTTGAAATGGAAATCCGTGACCTCTTGTCAGAATACGACTTCCCAGGTGACGATCTTCCAGTTATCCAAGGTTCAGCTCTTAAAGCTCTTGAAGGTGACTCTAAATACGAAGACATCATCATGGAATTGATGAACACTGTTGATGAGTACATCCCAGAACCAGAACGTGACACAGACAAACCATTGCTTCTTCCAGTCGAAGACGTATTCTCAATCACTGGACGTGGTACAGTTGCTTCAGGACGTATCGACCGTGGTACTGTTCGTGTTAACGACGAAATCGAAATCGTTGGTATCAAAGAAGAAACTCAAAAAGCAGTTGTTACTGGTGTTGAAATGTTCCGTAAACAACTTGACGAAGGTCTTGCCGGAGATAACGTAGGTGTCCTTCTTCGTGGTGTTCAACGTGACGAAATCGAACGTGGACAAGTTATCGCTAAACCAGGTTCAATCAACCCACACACTAAATTTAAAGGTGAAGTCTACATCCTTACTAAAGAAGAAGGTGGACGTCACACTCCATTCTTCAACAACTACCGTCCACAATTCTACTTCCGTACTACTGACGTTACAGGTTCAATCGAACTTCCAGCAGGTACTGAAATGGTAATGCCTGGTGATAATGTGACTATCGACGTTGAGTTGATCCACCCAATCGCCGTAGAACAAGGTACTACATTCTCTATCCGTGAGGGTGGACGTACTGTTGGTTCAGGTATGGTTACAGAAATCGAAGCTTAATTCGATTTAGTTCCCAGAAGAACAATTATTTAAGTCAGACACTAAAAGAATCTTGCTTTGCAAGGTTCTTTTTTCATTCTATTTTTTTAAGAAGGCCTTCTAGTATAGCGATATGATAGATTTTTTGGTATAATAAAGGTTATGGAAATCGAAAAAACCAATCGCATGAATGCACTTTTTGAATTTTATGCCGCGCTCTTGACGGACAAGCAGATGAACTACATTGAGCTTTATTATGCTGATGATTATAGTCTTGCTGAGATTGCTGAAGAGTTTGGTGTCAGTCGTCAAGCTGTTTATGATAATATCAAGCGGACAGAAAAGATTTTGGAAGACTATGAGATGAAACTGCACATGTATTCGGACTACATTGTTCGCAGTCAGATTTTTGACCAGATCTTAGAGCGTTATCCCAAGGATGACTTTCTGCAGGAGCAGATAGAAATTTTAACAAGTATTGATAATAGAGAATAAGAGGAAGAAAAATGGCATTTGAAAGTTTAACAGAACGTTTACAGAACGTCTTTAAAAATCTACGTAAAAAAGGAAAAATCTCTGAGGCGGATGTCCAAGAAGCAACCAAAGAAATTCGTTTGGCCTTGCTTGAAGCCGACGTTGCCTTGCCTGTTGTAAAAGACTTTATCAAGAAAGTTCGTGAACGTGCAGTCGGACACGAAGTTATTGATACCCTCAATCCTGCGCAACAGATTATCAAAATTGTTGATGAAGAACTGACAGCTGTTTTAGGTTCCGATACTGCTGAGATTATCAAGTCACCTAAGATTCCAACGATTATCATGATGGTCGGTTTGCAAGGGGCTGGTAAAACAACCTTTGCTGGTAAGCTGGCTAATAAACTCAAGAAGGAAGAAAATGCTCGTCCTTTGATGATTGCGGCGGATATCTATCGTCCAGCAGCCATCGATCAGCTGAAAACACTAGGACAGCAGATTGATGTACCAGTGTTTGCTCTTGGTACTGATGTACCAGCTGTTGAGATTGTCCGTCAAGGTTTGGAGCAAGCGCAAGCCAATCACAACGACTATGTCTTGATCGATACGGCAGGGCGTTTACAAATCGATGAACTTCTCATGAATGAGCTTCGTGACGTTAAGGCCTTAGCCCAACCAAACGAAATTCTCCTCGTCATTGATGCCATGATCGGTCAGGAAGCAGCTAATGTTGCCCGTGAGTTTAATGCTCAGTTGGAAGTAACTGGTGTCATCCTTACCAAGATTGATGGGGATACTCGTGGTGGTGCGGCTTTGTCTGTCCGCCACATCACTGGTAAACCTATCAAGTTCACTGGTACGGGTGAAAAGATTACAGATATTGAAACCTTCCACCCAGACCGTATGTCAAGCCGTATCCTTGGTATGGGGGATATGCTGACCTTGATTGAGAAAGCTTCTCAGGAATACGATGAGCAAAAAGCCCTTGAAATGGCTGAAAAAATGCGTGAAAACACCTTTGATTTCAATGATTTCATCGATCAATTGGATCAGGTGCAAAATATGGGGCCGATGGAAGATTTGCTCAAGATGATTCCAGGTATGGCTAACAATCCTGCCCTTCAAAACATGAAGGTGGATGAGCGTCAGATTGCTCGTAAACGTGCCATCGTGTCTTCCATGACACCTGAAGAACGTGAAAATCCTGATTTGTTAAATCCAAGTCGTCGTCGTCGTATTGCTGCTGGATCTGGAAATACTTTTATTGAAGTGAATAAATTCATCAAGGACTTTAACCAGGCCAAACAGCTCATGCAAGGCGTCATGTCTGGAGATATGAACAAGATGATGAAGCAGATGGGCATTAATCCAAATAACCTCCCTAAAAATATGCCAAATATGGGTGGAATGGATATGTCTGCCCTTGAAGGCATGATGGGACAGGGTGGCATGCCTGACTTGTCAGCTCTTGGAGGAGCAGGAATGCCAGATATGAGCCAGATGTTTGGTGGTGGACTCAAAGGTAAAATCGGTGAATTTGCCATGAAACAGTCTATGAAACGCATGGCTAACAAAATGAAAAAAGCTAAGAAGAAACGCAAATAAAAAGGGAAGCAGAAGTGCTACCTAAAAAAGAACTCTGATTCCGATTCAGAGTTCTTTTGTGTTTGATTGGTTTATTCCCACTCAACGGTTGCAGACTCCTTGGAAATCTCTATCTAATAGGCTTTTTAGGGAGTTAGTAATTCTTTGGTGGGTTTTTTGGTGGGAATGTTATTTAGAAATTGATTGGTTCCCGTTGAAATGTACTAAGCTAGAAGATGGGAAAGAAACATTAATAATTCCGACCATTTCATTAGTGATAGCTTCATCAGCGCCATCCCATAGATGCGAGTAGTGTTTCAAGGTGATTTCAGGAGAAGAGTGTCCTAAACGTTTTGATAGAATAAGTACAGAAACATTTAATTCATTAATTAACAGTGATGCATGGCAGGAAAACAGACAAATGAATCTTGTAAAAGAATTTGCGACAGAGTGGGGATTAGATAATCAACTACTTACTAAATTACTTAAATCTTATGACTTGAAAAAGCCAGAAGAAATTCCATTCAGGGAAGATCTCGTAAAAACACTTGAAACAACTAAGGCAACGAGTGAATTGTCTGGAAGCAAGCTCAAACTTAATATGGAGCTAAACAAAGTCCTTCCAAATTGGATGCAGGAAGTGAAGATGAAGTATAAATAAAAAGAAAAGAGGTCCAGATTTATCTTGAGCTATTTTTAAAATGTATATATTTCAAATTTAACAAAATGATGAAGGATTTTATATCTTTTATAATACCTTATCTCTATTTATATCATTATAGATTCGTTTAGTTGTTGATAAGTTGCTTCAAACAATTAATACTTGCTTGTAAACAGAGTAATTAATTACTACTTATTTTACAGGATGAACTAGGTATTAAATCACAAAATTATTTATATCGGATATATAAACTCTTTCCTTTAGTGTGTCTCCTTGAGAGAAGTCGATATAATCTATGGTCAAGACAATAAATTTGGTAAGTTCAAATCATATGGAAAGGAATAAAAACTCATATTTCTCAAAATAGCACTGTCATCATCAATAGTTTTCCTTAATCACTTTGTCAACCTGTTCGTAATCATATATCATATGATTTTAATGAACGAGCCATCATTGGTTGTAATTTCTCTAAGCACATTTGGTTCTATGGATTTAAAGTATATAAGTCACTCTATCAGGCTATAGTCTGAATTATATTGTGATACGTAGCTTAGCTGATAATATTAGGGCCGTTGATGACTTACTAGAAAATTGTTCTTAACGGTATTAGCATATTTAGGTTATCTTAGTTATGAACTTAGAAATCATTTAAAACAGCAAGGTTACTATCTTTGGACCCCATTACGTCAAAATATGGGAGGAGTTATACAAGACAATTGTTGGAACTCTTGGTTATGAGATGAATCATTGAAACGCGATTAGCAGACCTTTCTACTATTTTTGTTGTTATTTAGTCACCAACTAGATGATTAACAGGATTGTAGTTGAGAATTGAGCGAATTATATTTGCTTATAACCTGAGATGATTAAAAATTAACTAGCATAACGAGTGAAAAAGTAGTATAATAATATTAAATTATAA